>CAYVTK010000010.1:0-11582 GCA_964454465.1 uncultured bacterium
GATGGAACACTTAAATTTGAATATCACAGCGAGCACCCAATTACAACATCACCTTCTATCTATAATGGAAATGACTATTTTTATATTATATTTGGTAATTCTAATGGTGATATCTATGCTATAGATTTAAATGGAAATGAAAATAATAATTTTCTAATAGCAACAGGTCACAGCATTTCTTCATCTATTTTATTTGCAGATCTTAATAATGATACTTTAGATGAAATCATTATTTTAGATGAAGGCGGATTTTTAAGTGTTTTAAATTCTGATTTAACACCTTTTAACAATACTCCAATTGAGTATGACTTTGAGTTCTCTAGTGCTCCTACAATCTCAGATATTGATCAAGATGGAGACCTTGAGATTCTAGCAGGGACTGTTAATGCATTATATGCTGTTGATTTTAAGGATTTAAGCACTTTAAATGACTCTTGGGATATCTTTAGAGGTAATTATAAAAGAAATGGCTTATTTATAGGCAATTCATGCGTTTCCGGTGATTTGAACAGTGACGGAGAGTATAACATATTAGATATAACTCTTTTAATTAATCAGATTTTCGGGCAAAGCAATCAAAACGAATGTTCTGGCGATGTTGATCAAAATGGTGTTATTGATATTGTTGATATTATACACCTTATCAATCTTATTTTAGATTTATAAAAATTCCTCTTAAATTATAATAATTATGCAATTCTTCTTATTTATATTAATTTCTTTTTTCACATCCTTAAATGCACAGCAATGCCTTGGAGGTGAACTTAGGACTATAGATTCTTATAACTATGGACGATTTGAGGTTAGAATGAAGCCTGCAACAGGAGATGGATATGTTAGCTCATTTTTTACCTATCATGATTTCTGGGGAACCTCTTATGATGGTGCCTGGCAAACCTATATAAATGAAATAGATATAGAATTTACAGGAAATTTAGACAACTCAATTCAATTTACAACACATCATCCAGGACCATGGTCTTTAACAGAAATTCAAAGCATCAATTTTAATCCACATCTAGAATATCATAATTATGCATTTGAATGGACTCCAGAATATGTTAAATGGTTTATAGATGGGATAGAGGTTTATAGTCAAAATCAAGATATTGTAGATGATCTGAATCAACCTCATAAGATAATGATGAATTTATGGTCTGCTATTTATGAGGATTGGGTAGGAGCGTGGGACCCCAGCAGCATGCCAGTTTCTTCGTTTTATGATTATGTAAAATATTATGAATACACTCAAGATGAAGGAAATTATGGGACAAGTAATAATTTTACATTATTATGGGAAGATAATTTCAATGAATTAAATACAGGAAGGTGGGAAGAGGCAACACATGGATTTGATGGAAACTACTGCCAATTTGATCCTGTAAATGTATTATTTCATAATGGTGAAATGATTCTATTTTTAACACAAACAGAGTACCTTCTTGGAGATGTTAATGCTGATAATATCTTAAATGTATTAGATGTCGTTGATATTGTTAGTATGGTTTTATCTTTCACAGCTCCTGTTAACACAGCAGACTATAATCAAGATAACATGCTAAATGTTCTAGATCTAATATTTATTATTGAGGATATTATTAATTAATGAAACTCTTAATTCTAGTCTATCTAGTAACCCTTTTAAATGCTACAGATAATTTATATAATCCTATAAATCAATCTTTAGGACGAGATAATGACCCTAAGGTTGTAGAGGATATATCTAAATTTCAATTATGGAGTAGAAAAATAATTTGGTCAACATTCAGCCTTCCCGGAATGCGTTTTATGGCAAATCTTATTTTTCCAAAATCTACTATTGTATATTTTGATACTGATGAGAAAATCGTAGCATTTACAATAGATGATGGGTTTTGCGGAGCAGATAACCCAAATGGTGATATGACAGATGAAATCCGAGAACTATTTAAAAAATATGATGCCAAAGCAACCTTTTTTGTTACAGGCAGCCATTGTATGCATACAGCCAAAGAAGAGATTGAAAATCTTCTAAAAGATGGCCATGAGATTGCAAACCACGGAATGTATGATTGGCCCTATAATAATTATTCACAAGATGAGTTTGAGAATGATTTTATGCAAACAGATCAAATTTTAAGGCAGTATACAGATAATATCCCTAAATACTATAGAGCCCCGCATGCCAAATTTTCAAAAAAAATGCAAAATATTCTTGATGGAAAAGGGTACAGGCATATTGTATGTGATGGCTTTGCAAGCGATACAGCAATTCCTGACGCAAAGTGGATTGCAAAATTTATTCTTAAAAAAACAAAGCCTGGTTCTATCCTTTTAATCCATATGCCAGAGAGAGGTGTACGCGAATGGAATTATGAGGCTATAGAACTTACTTTAAAAGGTTTAAAAGAAAAAGGCTATAGGGTTGCAACCATTTCAGAATTAGAACAAATCACACAATAATTAGCATTGTTTTCTTATTATACATATAAACCATATTATCTATTTTACCTTAGTATAATTTTAATCTTATCATGCGATCATAAAAAAACTAATATCCCTGGATGCATGGATGAGGAAGCATGTTATTTTAATTCTAGCGCTACGATTGATGATGGGTCGTGTGATTATTTTGATTGTCAGGGAGTATGTGCTGGAGATAATGGCATTAGATTAAATAATAATGGTAGCATATGGTACAATATAGATGTTCCAATTTATGGTTTTCAGTTTGATATAGAAGGAGAAGATATTGAAATGATTAACATAGAAGATATCATATATAATGATCTATTAGATGACTCTTCTATATATACAGATAATACAAGTTATAATAGTAGAATTAAATTTGTGATATTTAATATAGATGGAACCCCCTTATTTGAAAATGGCTCAGGGAGACTTTTAAAATTATCAGAAGATATAGATGGGCTGGATATATATTTAAAAGATATTTTCATATCAGGTTTTAAGGGAGAAATTCTAGAGTTTGATAATCTTAATGATTGTCCTTAAATTCACATATGGTTGAAGCCCTCTTAGGAATATTAATACTACTTTCAATTGCTATACTTGCATTGCATTTTAAATCTCAAAATGCATCAAGTCCAAATGATATGAAATTCCAAACATCTCTTGATGAAAAAGTGAAATTAATTCATGATGAGATTGGACGCAACAGAGAAGAATCTAACAAAACTTCATTAGAAAATAGACAAGAGTTAACTAAAACGCTTAATCAATTTGAAGAAAAATTCGGTAAGAATATTAAAGATGTTAGAGAAACCATCAATAATCAATTAAAAGATATTAGAGATGATAATACTAAGCAGCTTGATAAAATGCGTAATACTGTAGATGAAAAACTTCAAAAAACACTAGAAAAACGTATAGGAGAGTCATTTAAGCTTGTAAGTGAACGTTTAGAGGAAGTTCATAAAGGCCTAGGTGAAATGCAAACGATTGCAAGCGGAGTAGGGGACCTTAAAAAAGTTTTATCTAATGTTAAAACTAAAGGTGTATTCGGAGAATATCAGCTTGCTAATATCTTAGAACAAATACTAACACCTGAACAATATGGTAATAATGTTGCAACAAACCCTGATTATAATGGCTCTGTTGAATATGCTATAAAAATGCCAGGAAATGATGATAGTACTTTATGGCTACCTATTGACTCTAAATTTCCAACTGAAAGCTATGAGGCCTTACTTGATAAATATGAATCTGCAGATAAAGATGCTATTGAATCCTCTAGGAAGGATTTAATTCGATCAATTGATACTTTTGCTAAGGATATATCAACAAAATATATATCACCCCCAAATACAACAGATTTTGCAGTTATGTTTCTACCAATAGAAGGCTTATTTGCTGAGGTTTTAAGAGAACCTGGTATTATGGAAACATTAAGAGAAAAATATAAAATAGCATTAACGGGCCCAACAACACTATCAGCATTATTAAATAGCCTGCAAATGGGTTTTAGAACACTACTTGTACAAGAGCGTAGCAGTGAAGTTTGGAATATCTTATCTGCAGTTAAATCAGAATTTTCTACTTTTGGAAATCAATTATCTAAAGTAAGAACGCAATTAAAAACTGCATCCTCATCATTAGATAACCTTCAAGGCACTAGAACGCGTGCTATGGAAAGAAAATTAAGAGATGTTGAGCAGATTGATTCAAAAGATAGCAAGGATATACTTGAGCTCTCAGATGAGGATGTTACTGCAAATGATTTTATAGAAGAAGATGTTGAAATAGATTCAAATCAAACTTAAAAGGTAGGGTAAGATGAAAAAAATACTAATATTAATATCTATATGTTTTTCAATTTTAATTTCACAAGAGGAAGTATCAGGCATAGTCTCAGGTACATGGAGCGTTGATAATTCTCCTTATCTTGTAGTTGGAGACTTGCAGGTTAATCCATATACATCCCTTACAATAGATCCAGGCGTAGAGGTAATATTTGATGATACTTATGAATTTAAGATAGAAGGAGAGCTTCATGCTATTGGTACAGAGCAAGATTCTATCAATTTCAGACCACAAGGAGAAGCTTCATATTTATGGAATGGAATTAATTTTGAATATTCAACAGGTTTGTCTGAGATTAGCTATGCTAATATTCAAGCTACCCAAGGACATGCTATTAAAACCTACTATTCAAATCCATTAATAATTACTCATTCAACCTTTTATGACTGCCAGAGCAAGGTTCTTCATTTCGAAAATACATTTGCTCAAATCACGCTCTCTAATTTATTAATATCTACAAGTGATGGGTCAGATGGAATTTATGCAGATGAATGCCTTTTATCTTTAGATAGCATTGCAATTTCTGGTGATAGTAGTAGTAATGGAATTTATTATAGAGGCAATTATCAACTCTCTGCTAATAACATTGATGTTCAAAACTTTAGTAGGGGATTTAATTTTTATAATGCGGATAATTTTGTTCATCTAATCACAAATTCTCAGATTACTAATAATGTAGAGGGTATTTATATTAACAATGGATCGTCTGTTTCTGTTTCTGATTCTGAAATATCTAATAATAGTAATGGAATTTATATTACAGGTTCTCATAATACTCTAACATTGACTGATTCGAATAT
The DNA here is from genome assembly GCA_964454465.1 of uncultured bacterium. Lineage (GTDB taxonomy): Bacteria > Fidelibacterota > Marinisomatia > SCGC-AAA003-L08 > D37C17. The sequence continues at coordinate 5,103 of CAYVTK010000010.1, forward strand.
CCATAATAATTCAAATTTCGGAATAGGTAGTGAAGAAGGGGGTAACCATATATCCGCTTCAGGAACCTCTGTTTGGGATAATGTCTCATATGGTATTTCTGTTTTCGGTTCTAGTAATCAGGAGGGGAATTCTGATCTAATATTAAATAATTGTGATATTTTTTCTAATTTCAGAGGAATTGAGTTTTCTATTTTTTATGACTATAATAATTCTGGAATAAATTACAGTATAGTTAATACAAATATTTATAATAATGAGCAGGAAGCTTTTTATATTTTTTATCCAAACTCATCATATATTTATAATAATGCATCGACTAAAGAACTTACAGGGTGCAACATCTATGGCAATGGAGGGCCTGGATTTTCTACTAATCTATCTACCAGTAGTAGTGATTGGTATCAACATAACCGTGCTTTAATTACTAATTCTACCATACAAAATAATCAGGGCAATGGTGTAATGTTTGTTGGAGAGATTAGAAATAGTTTAATTGCAGGCAATACAGGATGGGGGGTGTATGGATCCTATGCAGATATTATAAACTCAACAATTACAACTAATGATCATGGGGTGTGGAAAATAGGCGATATTGTCAATAGTATTATATTTTTCAATGGTGAAGATCAAATCTATGATCTGCAAGGTAGCGCAACCTACAGCAATATCATGGGTGGCTATGACGGAGAGGGTAATATGGATCAGAATCCTGGTTTTTGGGATTATGTAGATTACGAGTTACATCCATCATCACCATGTATTGATGCAGGTAATCCATCTTCTGATTATTACGATATTTGTTTTCCACCATCTCAAGGTACTACTATTAATGATATGGGGGTGTATGGAGGACTTGGGGCATGCGGATTAAGTTTAAACTATACTGGAGGTATTACGTTGAATACTAATTCTATTGATTTTGGTATTAATATCGTAAATACTGTGAATGAATATTTATTAGAAATAAATACTTTTTTAGATACTGAAAAAGAATACGAATTAAGTATTATAGATGATGATGGAATCAGTGCATCTCAATTTTTAATTAATGATGATACTTTGACATTCTCACCAGGAATTAACGTTTCTTATCCTATTTATTATACCCCTACTTTAGGAGGAGATCATATCGCAGCGCTTACTATACAAGAAATATCTGATAATGAAGGACAATATTTTGAAATTAATCTAGAAGGCAGCTCTATAAATGGTAATGTAGTTTCAGGAAGTATTTCTGGAGCATGGGATATTGATAATTCTCCTTATCTTGTTGTTGGAGACTTGCAGGTTAATCCATATACCTCCCTTACAATAGATCCAGGCGTAGAGGTTGTATTTATGGAGGATTACCAATTTAAAATAGAAGGGGAACTTCATGCTGTTGGTACAGAACAAGATTCTATTTATTTCAGATCAGACTTTCCTGGTCAATCTACATGGCAAGGTATTAATTTTCAATATTCAACAGGTTTATCTGAGATTAGCTATGCAGATATTCAAAGCACATCAGGTAATGCAGTCTACACCTACTATTCAAACCCTGTAACAATAACGCATTCAAAATTTTATAATTGTAATAATACCCCTCTTTATTTCGAAAATACATTTGCTCAAATCACGCTCTCTAATTTATTAATATCTACAAGTGATGGGTCAGATGGAATTTATGCAGATGAATGCCTTTTATCTTTAGATAGCATTGCAATTTCTGGTGATAGTAGTAGTAATGGAATTTATTATAGAGGCAATTATCAACTCTCTGCTAATAACATTGATGTTCAAAACTTTAGTAGGGGATTTAATTTTTATAATGCGGATAATTTTGTTCATCTAATCACAAATTCTCAGATTACTAATAATGTAGAGGGTATTTATATTAACAATGGATCGTCTGTTTCTGTTTCTGATTCTGAAATATCTAATAATAGTAATGGAATTTATATTACAGGTTCTCATAATACTCTAACATTGACTGATTCGAATATCCATAATAATTCAAATTTCGGAATAGGTAGTGAAGAAGGGGGTAACCATATATCCGCTTCAGGAACCTCTGTTTGGGATAATGTCTCATATGGTATTTCTGTTTTCGGTTCTAGTAATCAGGAGGGGAATTCTGATCTAATATTAAATAATTGTGATATTTTTTCTAATTTCAGAGGAATTGAGTTTTCTATTTTTTATGACTATAATAATTCTGGAATAAATTACAGTATAGTTAATACAAATATTTATAATAATGAGCAGGAAGCTTTTTATATTTTTTATCCAAACTCATCATATATTTATAATAATGCATCGACTAAAGAACTTACAGGGTGCAACATCTATGGCAATGGAGGGCCTGGATTTTCTACTAATCTATCTACCAGTAGTAGTGATTGGTATCAACATAACCGTGCTTTAATTACTAATTCTACCATACAAAATAATCAGGGCAATGGTGTAATGTTTGTTGGAGAGATTAGAAATAGTTTAATTGCAGGCAATACAGGATGGGGGGTGTATGGATCCTATGCAGATATTATAAACTCAACAATTACAACTAATGATCATGGGGTGTGGAAAATAGGCGATATTGTCAATAGTATTATATTTTTCAATGGTGAAGATCAAATCTATGATCTGCAAGGTAGCGCAACCTACAGCAATATCATGGGTGGCTATGACGGAGAGGGTAATATGGATCAGAATCCTGGTTTTTGGGATTATGTAGATTACGAGTTACATCCATCATCACCATGTATTGATGCAGGTAATCCATCTTCTGATTATTACGATATTTGTTTTCCACCATCTCAAGGTACTACTATTAATGATATGGGAGCGTATGGTGGAGGCGATGCATGTAATTGGCCAATACCAGGATGCACTGATTCTGAAGCAAATAATTATAACCCAGGTGCAAATACAGATGATGGAAGCTGCCTTTACGATATCACATATGGAGATCTTAATGAAGATGGCATCATTGATGTAATTGATGTTGTTATGCTTGTAAATCTTGTTATGCCTGGAGACTATAATGAAAGCGGTGATATGAATACTGATGGAGTATTAAATGTTTTAGATATTGTTGAACTAGTAAATCTGATTTTGAATATATAAACAACTAAAATACCCCCTCGAAGATAATTGCTATATAATATTGATAATATATATTATGTCTAATAATGAATATGTATCAAGATACCCCTTATTACCTTCTGTTTTTTTATTCTTTTATAATTGCTTATTTAGATCTTCTTTGAGGCTTTTGGCTCTATTTACCTTAATAAGAGTTGGATCTGCATGTTTGTAATGCTCAAGCATAAGATCAATATAATTGATAGCTTTTTTAATATTCCCTTTTTCTTTATAAATCATTGCAAACTGATAATTAGCGTCAACTTTGTAGTATAAAGTTGAATTAACAACTTCATTTAATTTATTAATAGCTTCTTTATGATTATTTAATAATCTATAACATCTAGCAATATTTATATGAACATCAGATAGTTTATATGCTAGATTTTCACTCAAAACTTGTTTATATAAATCAATAGCTTTAGAGTAATCTTTATCAATCTTTTCTGCGACATAAGCTTCTGCTAAAAGTGCATCCGTATCTTGAAATCCCCATTCTAGATATATATCTCTTACCTTTTTTAATATTTCTTCTAAAATATCCCATTTTTCAGCAGCCATATAAAATTCTAAATGAAGAGCCAACGAAAATCCACTAAATGGATATTGCAGTGTTTCATCAAATTCTTGTAGTTTTTTATGAGCTATTTCATATTTTCCATTTTGAGCTAAATAAGCAAACATATGATAATAAAAATCCTGGTAATACATAAATGGCTCATATTGTTTTTTTAATTCTATTGCTTTTTCTATATACTCAATACTTTGATCATACTGTCCATAAATACGATTTAAATCTCCAATATTAAGATAAACAACAGCTGTATCATGTTTAGATTTACATTGATTTAAAATACCCTTAAGATTTTCTATTCTTTGAATTTCAAGATCTTTTAATCTCTCTATTTCGCACATTATCAAAATATTATCAAGATTAAATGTTAGAGCAGTTTCATACATCTCAATAGCTTTATCATTATTCCCTTGATACTGATAAATTTTAGCTAACAACTCATATGGTTCACTATCTTCTTTATAGTAATACAAATAATCATCTATAGATTTTTTTGCATTTTGATAGTCATTTAATTTATATAAATATAGTTTTGCTGTTTTAATAAAATAATATGCAATATCTTTATTCTCTTGAAATTTTCCTTTGTATTGATCTAATAAAATAGAATAAGCATTAATAAGTTTTCCAAACTCTCTCTTCATTCCATAGAGTTCCCTTAATACTTCATAAACTATAATATTATCCGGGTATAATTTTAATTGCATTTCTGCCATTTTAAGGTTTTTTTCAGGTTGTTTTGTTTCCCAGTAATACATAACTCTAGGAATAAATTTCATTCTTTCAGGTAGTTTATAATCATATTCTAAAACTTTCTGAATTGCGCCCAACCTCTTATCTCCTTTATTATTCATGACATATGCATTTTGCAGCATAAAATAACCCAAGGCAAATGTTTTATCGATTTCAACTGCTTTTTCAAAAAAAGCAATTGCCCTTCCCCCACCATCACTTTCTACAATCATCCCTTGTGTATAATTTTTGAAAGCTTCAAATGAATCTGTTATAATTTCAGATGCTGGTAAATCAATATTCTCGTCTAAATGAGCTTGAGGAATTCCCATATTAGTTCTTATGGAATAAGAAATTTGGTCAAATAATTCAAATATATTATCTCCTTTAAATTTTTCTTTTGATATAATTTTTCCGCTCTTAGTATTATATAAATTAGTTGTTATAATATATATTTGATCCTCAATATTAACCTCTCCATTAAAATAAAATTGCATATTTTTCTTTTTTGCAATTTGTCTCTGCAGGGATATTGGAACAATATCCATTTTATCAAGATTGTAATCACCTAAGGATCCTTCATTACTCAATTGATTTGAAGTACTGACGTATATATCTTGCATCAATTCCCATTCTATAGATTCTGGAATCCCATAAGAAAGCCAAGAATTCTCCATACTATCATTCACCTTAAAATTAAAAAGTAGGACTCTTTTTCTAAATTCAACTTTAGGTATCACTCTCTTAATATTATTACCCTCTTCATCCTCATATGTGACAGTTTCCGTAGTTGCTCCTAAATCTTTAGGATAAAACATTACAATCATCACAATAAGACTAGCTATAATATTTAAAGGTATCCCAATTTTCTCAATCCTATTCCATTTATCTTTTCCTGGTGCGCCATGAAAATATGAAAGTATAATAATGCTTGGAATCATAGATAATACAATTCCAAGAGACAGGTCTACTAAATGAGGTGAATATTGATATCTTATTGTCAACCAATCCACAAATTGAATCAATGACCAACCTGCTGCTGCATAAAAACCTAAAAATTGAGGAACCCTTCTATTGTTAATCTCATTTATTAAAGTTTTTTGAGATTTATTAGATTTTACAGATGTCTTTTCTTCTGATATAATTTTAAATATTTCCATTTTATCAGATATTCCTTTAATATCCTTTTTACCTATAAGTTTACTTATTATCTCGGTATGACTTTTAATTTGAGAATATACATCTTGAGTAAAACAAGTTTCTCCAGGATTTGCAAACGCATGAATACGTGATGCGATATTAACTCCAGAGCCTAAATAATCATCCCCTTCTTTAATAATATCTCCAATATGAATTCCAATCCTGACTTTAAAATCTTTTTTTGTATTGATAATCTCTTGTATGTGATTTGAAAATTTTACTGCATCATAGGTGCTATCAAATATTAATAAACAGCCATCACCAAGTTCTTTAAGGAGCTTACCATTAAATTTATCTACATTATCATTAACAATCAGTGAATGCTGCCTAATATACTCTAATCCTAATTTTTCATCTTTAGATATAATTTTAGTACAATCAACAATATCACTAAAAAGAATTGCAGCAAGTTTTCTATTTGTCTGAGTATCCATTAATCATTAAAACCTAATAGGCTCTTCCTTTGTTTCTTTTTTTTCAGAATTCATCATTGCTATTGATACACCTATATATAGAGTGTAATAATCAGCTTGAAGTTTTTTTGCAATTGATGCATGGCCATTTTCTATTGCTCCAGACTCACTGTTAGACAATTCAAAAACTTCATTTGGAGTTTTTAAGCCAGTTACCATATTATATCTAATGCCTAGATCAACTCCGAATTGATGATTTTTGCTAAAGAATAGATTTGTTCCGATGTCAAGTGAAAATATTGGTTCAGTTTTTCTATGTATAACATCATGCATATTGCTATTATCGTCACACAAATCAAATGCTTGACCTATCCAAAAACATGCTCCATCACCGCAATCATTTCCGCCATATGTATCCCAATTGCAATTTCAAT
>CAYVTK010000011.1:0-11145 GCA_964454465.1 uncultured bacterium
TTAGGTAAAATTAAATTTTTTCCAAGACACGATATGATTGATGTAGTAACAATTGATGGATCTGCTAAAGGTATTGTTACTAGAAATTTATTAAATGGGGAAATTAAATCATTTCCAGCACATGCAGTAATATTAGCTACTGGTGGCTATGGTAATGTATTTTATTTATCCACTAATGCAATGGCTAGTAATGTGACTGCTTCATGGAGAGCTCATAAAAAAGGAGCATTTTTTGCTAACCCTTGTTATACACAAATTCATCCAACATGCATACCAGTTAGTAGTGGTCATCAATCTAAATTAACATTAATGAGTGAAAGCTTAAGGAATGATGGTCGAGTATGGGTACCGAAGAAAAAAGATGATACTAGGTCTCCAGAAAATATTCCAGATACAGAGCGTGATTATTATTTAGAACGATTATATCCTTCATTTGGGAATCTTGTACCTCGAGATGTAGCATCACGTAGAGCTAAAGAAATGTGTGATAATGGTTTTGGAGTAGGAGATACGAAACTCGCAGTATATTTAGATTTTAAAGATGTAATTGCTAGAAATGGTGTCAATTGGGTATCAGAAAAATATGGAAATCTTTTTGATATGTATGCACAAATTACAGGACAAGACCCATATACATCCCCAATGATGATCTATCCCGCAGTACACTATACTATGGGTGGATTATGGGTAGATTATAATTTGATGAGTAATATGCCGGGTTTACATGTAATTGGAGAGGCTAATTTTTCTGATCATGGAGCAAATCGTTTAGGTGCCAGTGCATTAATGCAGGGTTTAGCTGATGGATATTTTATTGTTCCATATACGATAGGAAATTATTTATCAGGAGAAAATTATGATTTAGATATAGAGCATTCTGAGTATCAAACATCTGTAGAAAATAGCACGAACACTATTAATGGCATGTTAAATATTAAGGGTAATAAAACAGTTGATGATTTACATAAAGAATTAGGAAAAATTATGTGGGATAATGTAGGGATGTCACGTAGTAGAACTAGTTTAGAGAAAGCTCTTAATTTAATACCTGAAGTAAAATCTGAATTCTGGAATAATATTAATATTCCTGGCACGAATGAAGAATTTAATCCAGAACTGGAAAAAGCTGGTAGGCTAGCAGATTTTATTGAACTAGGAGAGTTAATGGCACATGATGCCCTCTCTAGAGAAGAATCATGTGGTGGACATTTTAGAGAGGAGCATCAAACAGATGAAAATGAAGCAAAGCGGGATGATCAAAATTTTTCTTATGTTGCTTCCTGGGAGTACACCAACTCAAAACATAAGCTACATCAAGAAAATCTTAAATTTGAAAATGTTAAATTGGCAACCAGGAGCTATAAGTAGTGAAGATTTATTTAAAAATTTGGAGACAGTCTAATACTTCTTCTACGGGAGAATTTAAACATTACACTGTTGACAATGTATCGCCAGACATGTCATTTTTTGAAATGCTGGATATGCTCAATAATAATTTAATTAAAAATCATGAAGAGCCAATAGCCTTTGATCATGATTGTAGAGAAGGTATTTGCGGTACATGTGGTGTTATAATTAATGGTCAGGCACACGGCCCTTTAAAAGGCGTTACTACATGTCAGGTGCATATGCGTTCATTTAGAGATGGAGATACATTAGTTATAGAGCCGTGGAGAGCCCCAAGTTTCCCTATTATCAAAGATTTGGTAGTTAATCGCACATCATTTGATCGCATTATGGAATCAGGAGGTTATGTATCTGTTAAAACTGGAGGGGCCCCTGATGCTAATGCGATTCCGATTTTTAAAGAAAACGCAGATGAAGCTTTTGATTCTGCTACATGTATTGGTTGTGGCGCATGTGTTGCTGCATGTAAAAACTCCTCTGCTATGCTTTTTGTTGGAGCAAAAATTAATCAATATGCACAATTACCACAGGGACAAGTAGAGCACCCCAAAAGAGTTCGCGATATGGTTATGACAATGGATCAAGAGGGTTTTGGTAGTTGCACTAATACAGGAGCATGTGAAGCTGAATGCCCTAAAGAAATTTCTGTTGAAAATATAATAAAATTAAATCGTGAGTATTTAAAGCATTCTTAATGCTAATAAATTTATTTTAATTTAAATGATACAGGAATATTAACCCAAACACCAATTCTTTTTCCCTGTTGTTTTGCTGGAATCCACCGAGATTTTTGTACAGCCTTTAAAGCTTCTTGATCTAATGATTCAAACACACCTTTAACAATATAACAATTTTTTGCTTGGCCTTTTTTATTAATAAATGCTGCAATAATAACTCTACCTTCAATACCAGCCTCTTTAGCTAGTTCTGGATATTCTACGAAATCTTCAACTCTAAATCCTGGATATGGTTGTGGCTCAACTTCACGTGCAATATATTCAAACTTCATATTATTATTGGATGCTGGAGCTTCCCAATCATCAAAATCTTCTAAATCTGTATCTTCAATAGTAATATCTTCATCAAAAAATTCATCTTCAGACGCAACTGGTATTGATGGTCTTGGTGGAGGCTCTGGTAATTTGATTTGTTCTGTTTGAGGAATATCAAATGTTTCTATTTCTTCTTGTATTGTTTTTTCAAATTTTTTCGCTTCGCCTAAAAATCGTGGGAATAAATAAAATAAAATAGCAATTCCGAAGGTTACACCAAATGTAACTTCTCTAATCCTGACTGGATAATGATCTAGTAATGGATCAATTCTCATAATATATTAATTTGTTATTTGAGACATAGCAGAATAATTTAATTTTAATGCTTGTGCCTTTTTCAACTGCGTATGAATATCAGTTAATGTTTCCATAATGCTATTTTCATCTGCCTTTAATGAAACGGTTAATTTTGGATCTTTTGTTATTTTAATATACATTGCTTCACCCAAATCGTCCATATTTACTAATTTATCATCAACAGAAACTAAACCATCTTTAGTAGACCAAATATATGAGGTATGTCTTTTACTTTCTAATTTTTCTATTGTTTTAGCTCGAGGTAAAACAACATCTAATCCCTCAAATTCTCTCATAACAGTTGTAACCATAAAGAAAATTAATAACATAAAAATAATATCAGGTAGAGAAGATGTTGAAATTTCACTTTTATTCTTATTTTTTCTTTGTAGCTTCATTAGTATTTAGTTATTTGGATTTGCAATTGATATTTTTGTTGCTCCTGCTTGCTTTAATTGGTCTAAAACTTCAATATAATATTTATATTTTGTTCTTTTAGTTGTAAGTACAGAAAAAATTATTTTTTCATTTTTATTAATACGATCAATAGATTTTCTTTTAATGTCTTTAATTGGGGTAGGTTTATCATCAAACATTACTCCACCCTGATCATTAATAAGAACATTTACAATATTATTTTTATTTACCTCCATTTCATTACCTTCAGCAGGCAATATGAGGCTAATGCCTTTATCAAGAGATATAGTGGTTGTTACTAAGAAGAACACTAATAACAAAAAAGCAATATCAGACATTGAGGAAGAATTAACTTCCTGCATTGCAGCTCTTCTAGGCTTGGTTAGCATTTGTAAATCGAGCTTTATCTGCAATACTTTGAATTAACATAGAAGTACTTTTTTGCATGGTAACAATTTGATTATCAATAATATACATTACAGCATTTTGTAGTAATTGTAAAATCACTGCTACCACCAAACCAAATGCTGTTGTTAAGAGTGCTACAGATATTCCACCAGCAACTACTGCAGGAGATATATCATTTGCCATTTTAATATCATTAAATGCTTGAATCATACCCCATACAGTTCCTAAAAAGCCTAACATAGGAGCAGTTGCTATACATAATGATATCCATGTCATATTTTTCTCTAATGCAGCCATTTCAATCGCACCAGATTGTTCTAGAGATTTTTCAGCTTCTTCTGGACCTAAATGTGCACGCTCCAACGCATTATAGCATAAATTGACGACAGGACCAATTGCTCCATCACATTTTGTTTTTGCATCTTCAATACCCGATGTTTTAACGGTTTCACACACCATCTCTGCAAAATTTTCTTTAGCGGATAATCCTTTTAATAGATGATAAAGTCTTTCACCAACAAATACAAAACCAATAATAAAAATAAATAATATTGGCCACATAAAACCTCCACCATCAATAAATAACTGTACCATGTAAACTGTCTCCTTATTGTTATAAGTTTGGTCTGAATTTAAGAGTTATTTTTTGTTATTGAAAAACAATTTTTATTCTAAAAATGATTTAGCTAAATCAAAATTATTTAATGCAGTTTGAAATTGTTTGTCAATGTGTAACCTAATATAATAGCGATAATCCTTGCCCCATAAATTTGCCGCTATCTCCGATTGAATTCTATTATTGATAAAGTCCCAATTTAATAATAAGCTATCTTCGCTATATTCTAGATTATTTTTTTCACTTTCTTCCATTGTATTATTAAGCCATTGGAAAAAATCTGAAGGTTCCAATATATTGTCATGTGCTATTTTATTAAATGCATTAAAACTTTTTAGATTGCTATATTTTTTTTTGATATTATTTGCATATTTAAAAATAACTCTTTGGGAACTATATAAAATATTTTGTGTACTTTTACTAATATAGGCATCATCTGTTATATGAAGATCAGGCGTGATTCCACCACCACCATAAACAATACGTCCATTCTTAGTTTTATATATTAAGCTATCTGCAATTGTTGAGTCTGCATATTCTCTATTTTCTTTACCTAAATCTAAATAATATTCATCTAACTCATCAAAATCACGCTGTATTAAGCGTCCAGATGGAGTGTAATATCTTGCAACTGTAATACGAACAGCCGAACTATCTTGTAGGCTATATTGTCTTTGCACTAAGCCCTTCCCAAAACTTGTTTCACCAATAATTAAACCTCTATCTAAATCTTGCAATCCCCCAGCTATAATTTCGCTAGCGCTGGCTGAAGATCTGCTGATTAGTACAATAACAGGAAATGTTCTATCATGTATGCTTTTTGATGCATAGTATACTTTATTTGCAGATCGAATTCTTCCAGATGTATATAACAAGGTATCATTCGAGTTAATAAATGTATCTAATAAATCTAAGGCTGGATTCATCGCGCCTCCCGGATTCCCACGCAAATCTAAAACAAGCTGTTCCATGCCTATCTGTTCTAGAGAATCAATTGCAGCATCTACCTCTAAAAATGTCTTTTCACCAAATCTATTAATTAGAATATATCCTGTATTGTCATTATATAATAATGATGCTAATACGCTGTGAATTGGGATTTTATCACGTATTAGAGTAATATCAAAATTTTCAACACCTGACCGTTTAATAGTTACATCTACCGCAGTTCCTTTAGGTCCCCTTAATTTTTTAACAATTTCATCAGTTGAGATTTTATATGCAGATTCTCCATTAATTTTCACAATTTTATCTCCACTAACTAATCCAGCTCTATCTGAAGGAGTTCCAGGAATTGGAGCAATCACAGTAATATATCCATCTAACATTGAAAACTCAATACCAATACCTTCAAAATCACCCTTCATATTTTCATTTACTTTTTTGATTTCTTCATTGGTAATGTAAGATGAATGTGGATCCAACGTTTCTAATAAACCGCGTATTGAACCATCAATGAGCTCATCCATATCTACATCTTCCACATAATAATTTTCTACTAATTTTACAACTTGAGATAATGAACGAATTTTATTAAAGAAGTCTTTTGTTGAACTAGCCCCAGATCCAATAAATAAAAAACAAAAACATAAAATTGGTATTATATATATGAATATTCTCTGCATAACCTATGTGTTAATCAGTGTCTATATTAACACAAATCTTATTTTATATACTAATATTTATGTATTTTTAGAGTTAGCTAATTATCATTTTTTATGATTAATGAATATGAAAAAACAAAAACATATGATTTCTGTATTTGGTGCACGAGAGCACAATCTCAATGATATTACGGTACATATCCCAAGAAATAAATTAGTTGTTATTACAGGCCTATCAGGCTCAGGCAAGTCATCTCTTGCGTTTGATACTTTATATGCTGAAGGTCAGCGTCGTTATGTTGAATCTTTATCAACATATGCACGACAATTTTTAGGTATGATGTCAAAACCAGATATTGACAATATTGAAGGACTATCACCAGCAATTTCTATTGAACAAAAAACAAAAAGCAAGAATCCGCGGTCTACGGTAGGGACTATAACTGAAATTTATGATTATTTGCGGCTATTATATGCTCGTATAGGTTTACAAAAATGTTATAAATGTAATCAAAAAATTTCTAAGCAAAGCTCACAGCAAATAGTAGATAATATTTTGAAATTTCCACTTAAATCTACAATCTATATTATGTCCCCTATTATCAAGGAACAGAAAGGAGAACATAAAAATTTAATACAAAATCTACTATCTCAAGGATTTATACGTGCTAGAATAGATAATAAAATGATAAGATTGAATCAAAATATTGACTTACTAAAAACTAAAAAACATTCTATTGATATTATTGTAGATAGAATTGTTTTATCAAAAACAATTAAAGATCGCTTAACTGATTCAATTAGCACAGCTTTACAGCTTGGTCAAGGAATGTTATATGTATTAGTTGATGATAAAGAAGAATATATGTATAATAAAAATTTATATTGCGCAAAATGCAATATTTCTTATGAAGAGTTAGAGCCACGATTTTTTTCATTTAATTCTCCGCAAGGGGCATGTTCTGGATGTGCAGGTTTAGGATCAGAAATGAAAATAGATCCAGATTTAATAGTCCCAGATAAGAAAAAAAGTTTATTATCAGGGTGTTTAGTACCATATGGTGAACAGCCTAATACAAATTGGATTGGTCAAATTATTAAAAGCTTACTACTTGAATATAGCGTATCATATTCTACTCCATGGTATCAATTACCTCCTGATGTACGTAGAATTATATTATATGGAACATTACCGAAGGATAATTTCCAAATTAATTACCAATCAAAAAATTTCAAGGGTGAATTTAAAGGTAAATTTAAAGGTATTATAAAAAATTTAGAAAAAAGATATTCGCAAACTCAATCATCATATATTAGAGAATGGGTTGAAAAATTTATGGCAATTCAAAACTGTAATCGATGTAAAGGTAGTCGTTTAAAAGCAGCCCATACCTCAGTGTACATTAATGACTTAAATATACACGAAGTAGGAGATTTATCAATTGTAGAGTGTATTCATTTTTTCCAAAATTTATCTCTAACAGCCACCCAAAAAACTATTGCTGATGGAATTATTAAAGAAATTGTTAATCGTTTAGTATTTTTAGAAAATGTTGGCTTAGACTATTTAAATCTTAATCGTACCGCAACAACATTATCAGGAGGCGAGTCGCAAAGAATTAAATTAGCCGCACAAATTGGGCTGAATTTGGTTGGAGTAATGTATATTTTAGATGAACCGTCTATTGGATTACATCAGCGTGATAATCAACGTTTAATTACCACATTAAAAAAATTACGAGATATTGGCAATACTATTATTGTGATTGAACATGATGAAGAAACAATGAGGGCCGCAGATTGGATTATTGACATTGGTCCAGGGGCAGGTATACATGGTGGCAATGTTATTGCAGAAGGGACTCCCCAGAATATCTCTAAAAATAATAAATCCATTACTGGTCAATATTTATCTTCTAAAAAGAATATTAATTATCCCAATACTAGAAGAAAAGGTAATAAAAAATATATTTTATTAAAGGGAGCATCTGGAAATAATTTAAAAAATCTAAATCTTACAATTCCACTTAATAAGTTTATTTGTATAACAGGAGTTTCTGGATCTGGGAAATCAACTCTTATCAACCAAACCCTTTACCCCTGTTTAATTAAGCAATATTATGGTAGTACAATTAAACCATTACCTAATGATGGGGTGGAAGGAATGTTATATTTAGATAAAGTTATAGAAATTAATCAATCTGCAATTGGGAAAACACCCAGATCTAATCCATCAACCTATACGGGTTTATTTTCTGATATACGGGATTTGTTTACCAAAGTAGAAGAAGCAAAAATACGAGGTTATAAACCAGGACGTTTTTCTTTTAATGTTAAAGGTGGTCGATGTGAAACTTGTCAAGGTATGGGAGTCGTAAAAGTAGAAATGCATTTTTTGGCCGATATGTTTATTACATGTGATGAATGTAATGGGCAGCGGTTTAATAGAGAGACATTAGAAATTTATTATAATGGACATAATATTCATTCAATATTAGAAATGTCTGTAGAAGAAGCTCATAAGTTTTTTATCAATCATAAAAGTATTAAGCGAAAACTTAGCACCTTATTAAAGGTTGGTCTTGGATATATTAAATTAGGTCAACGTGCAAATACTCTATCTGGAGGAGAATCACAACGTATTAAATTAGCAAAAGAGTTATCTAAAATTTATACGGGTCGTACTTTATATATTTTAGATGAGCCTACCACAGGACTACATTTTCAAGATATTCAATTATTATTGAATGTATTGCATGATTTAACTGATAATGGTAATACTGTTATTGTTATTGAACATAATTTAGATGTTATTAAAACAGCTGATTGGATTATTGATATTGGTCCTAATGGTGGAGATAAAGGTGGACAAATTATTGGTCAGGGAACCCCAGAAGATTTAGCAAAAATAAAAAATTCACATACAGCGAAATATTTGAAACCTATGCTAAAATAATATTATGACTCATCACTGGAAAAATAAAAAAATTTTACAACAACCCAATTGGAACTCTGAAGATATTATTCCCATCTTAAATCAAATCAGGGATTATCCTAATCTTGTATCAATTCAAGAAATTAAAATTTTAAAAAAGCATTTATCAAATGTAGCTCAAGGAAATGGGTTTATTATACAAGGTGGTGATTGCGCAGAAACATTCATTGATTTTAATTCTGATATGATTGAAAATAAATTAAAAACATTATTACAGATGTCAGCTATCATTCAATATATAACAAAAACTAATATTATTAGAATAGGTAGAATTGCAGGACAATTTTTTAAACCTCGAACCAATACATTTGAAGTACGCAATAATATTAAATTACCAGCATATCGTGGTGATGGTATTAATAGTATAGAATTCTCTAAAGAAGGTAGAGCACATAATCCAAAACGATTATTACAGGCATATCATCAATCTGCAGCCACAATGAATTTAATCAGAAATTTAACAATGACTGGATATACAAACATTAATAATATTCAGTCTTGGAATTTTTCCCCTTTAGAAAAATCAGAATATGTTAAAAAGTATAATATGATTGCCAGCCAAATTCAGGATATTTTAGCATTTACTAATAATGGTAATAATAGCGTATTCCCTAATCTATCATACAACACAGTTTTCACATCCCATGAAGCGTTAGTATTAGATTATGAAAATACCTTTATTGCTTCCCATAAAGATGATAAGTATAATTGTTCTGGACATATGTTATGGGTTGGAGATAGAACGCGTTTTATTGATTCTGCCCATATTGAATTTATTGCACATATTGAGAATCCAATAGGCATCAAAATTGGCCCTACAATTAATATTGATGATATTCTTTTATTATGCAATAAAATAAATCCTAATAATCATTATGGAAAAATTTCTTTTATTACTCGTTTAGGTATAAATTATATTGAAGATATTTTGCCTAAATTAATCGAAGTAGTAGAAAAAAATAATTTAAATATATTGTGGTTGTGTGATCCGATGCATGGGAATACTATCACCACAGATAAAGGAATTAAAACTAGAAACTTTGATACAATTAAAAAAGAAATTGAAATATTTTTTGCAATTCATAATAAATATAATACTATTCCAGGAGGATTACATTTTGAATTAACAGGAGATAGTGTGACAGAATGTATAGGTGGAATTAAAAATATTAAAGATGATGATTTAGAGGAATATTATCAAACCGCCTGCGATCCACGACTAAATAATGAACAAAGTTTAGAAATGGCATTTTTAACTGCAGAATTATTACAAAAAAGGAGAAAAAATAGTGAGTAATTTATCAATTAATGGCTATGGAGATGATTTAAATATTAATGGTATACGTTTAGGAGATTTATCTCCATCAGAGCATGAGAAAATAGAGTTGTCAAAGGGTGGACAAAATTATAGTCCTCTTGAAGATGTTGTAGTATCTCATGTTAAAGATTCTTCTACATTAATTTGTAGAAAACCATCTACTAATGAGGTTGATAAATATATTGAAGAGGAATTATTAGATGGTTTATGTTGTTATTCTGCAGTTAATCAAGGCCAGCTTAATCAAACCATTGTTGATGCAGTGACTCATCATTTAAATAATGAAAAAATTCCAACAGTACCAAGATCTATTAGACATAAATATATGAGTGGTTTTTTATTAGCTAGTACTGCATTCACAGAAATGGATAGAGTTGTACCAAAGGTAGCGGGAGTGGAATCTTGGGAACTCACGTTTAAACTCTGTAGACGCTGGGGATATGAAGTAAAAAAAATCCCACAAAATAAATGCATTATTGTTGGTGCAAAAGGGAATTTTCATGGAAGATCAATGGCAGCTACATCAATGTCTGATGATCCCGATACACAAAATAATTTTGGCCCTTTTTTGCCGGGCATCGAACTTGTACCTTTTAATGATTTTGATGCACTAGAATCATTATTTGAAGAAAAAGGAGAATATATTGCAGCATTTTCTGTTGAGCCTATTCAAGGTGAAGCAGGTGTTATTATTCCAAATGATGACTACTGGCCAAAGGTGGCGCAATTATGTAAAAAGCATAATATTTTATTAGCTTTTGATGAAGTTCAAACTGGTTTTGGTCGTACAGGTAAAAATTTTGCACATCAACTATATAATGTAAAGCCTGATATTATGGGTTGTGGTAAAGCTGCAGGAGGAGGGATTTTACCAGTTTCATTTGTAGCTGGACGAGATGATGTTGTGGGAGTGTTAACACCAGGATCTGAGGGTTCAACATTTGGAGGATATCCCTTAGCCTCTGTGGTAGGTATCTATGCAATTAAATCATTAATAGATGAAAAGTTAACAGACAATGCTAACATTCGAG
>CAYVTK010000012.1:0-10517 GCA_964454465.1 uncultured bacterium
GAGGCTAGTAATAGCCTCCCTTTTTTGTTACAGATTGATATAAAATTTATTTATTTAGCATACCTAATATTCTATAGATTTAACTAAGGTCTATTAATGAAAATCAAAGGAATTTATATGAAACTATTTAAATCTATTATCAGTCTATTAGTATCTTTTTCTTTTATATTCCCAAGTAATGCACATACCGTGTTTGAAGATACCCCCTCAATTCAAATTACTATTATAGAACAAGATCAAAATCATGCAATTGTTCATTATAAGATTAATGATTATAAATTATCTGAGTATAGTAGTGATGGTGAGATTTTTCATGTATTATCT
The DNA here is from genome assembly GCA_964454465.1 of uncultured bacterium. GTDB lineage: Bacteria > Fidelibacterota > Marinisomatia > SCGC-AAA003-L08 > D37C17. Next base: position 325 of record CAYVTK010000012.1, read on the forward strand.
ATTGATGGAGAGCCTAATCATCTTGTATTTGGGGAACCTGATTTACCACATATTAATAGATCCTTAATTATTCCTGATTATCGTAGTGCCAATGTATCAGTTCTTGATGCTCATTTTACAGAATTAGAAAATATCAACGTACGTCCATCAAAAGGGAATGTTACTAGGAATATTGATATTAATTCAGTGCCTTACATCAAAGGAAATATTTATATGCAGGATGATTTTTTTCCTTTAAATATTGCAGAATTAAAAGAACCTTATATACTAAGAGATTTTAGGGGGCAAGTATTACAGATTAATCCATTTTTATTTAATCCTGCTACACAAAGAATGCAGGTATATACAGATATTATAGTGAGAATAGATTTTAATGGTTTGAATTCTATTAATCAATATACAGATCGTAGTAATTTCAAAAAAATTGTTTATGATTTTGATAACTTATATAGTAGCCATTTTTTAAACTACGCTACTTACCAAACCCGATATACTCCAATAGAGGAAGATGGAGAAATGTTGGTCATTTGCTATGATAGTTTTTGTGATGAAACACAGCCCTTTATTGATTGGAAAAATCAAAAAGGTTTAAAAACAACATTAGTACCTAAGTCAGATGCTGGAACAACTGCTAGTAGTATTAAAAATTATGTTCAAAGTTTTTATAGTTCTAATAATCTAACCTATTTGCTTCTTGTAGGAGATAAAAATCAAATTCCAACATTTGAAGTAGGAAGTGGGTGGAGTGATGGAGAATCTGATATATCATATGCATACATATCAGGAAATGACTCATATCCTGAATTTTTTGTAGGGCGTTTTTCTGCTCAAAATACAGCACATATAGAAACGCAGGTTGAAAGATCCATTGAATATGAACGTGATGCAAGTTTTCTTTCTACTTGGTATGAAAATGGATTAATGATTGCATCAAATGAAGGTGCTGGTGCAGGGCATGATGGAGGAGAAGCAGATTGGCAGCATGCAAGAAATATGAGGGAAGATTTACTTGATTATCATTATAATGAAATTGATGAAATGTATGATGGCTCACATCAAGGTGAAGACTCAAATGGTAATCCTAGTGATACTATGGTCAAAAATGCAATTAATGGTGGTTTAGGTATAATACACTATACCGGTCATGGAGAAACTGCATCATGGACAACCTCTAATTTTAATACAGGTGATGTAAATGCTTTAACAAATACTAATGTTCTTCCATTTATATGCACAGTTGGATGTAAAAGTGGAGATTTTGGAAGTACATGTTTAGGTGAAACCTTTACACTAGCAACAAATAGTGGAGAACCTACAGGAGCGATTGCTACATTTATGTCTACTGTTTATCAAGGTTGGGCACCTCCAATGGAAGCACAAGATGAGATGGTAGATATCCTTGTTGAAAATTACTCTAATAATAGAAAATATACTTTTGGTGGGATTTCATGGAATGGGTGTTTAAAAATGAATGATGCCTATGGATCAGATGGAGATGATGAGACAGATCATTGGACCTTATTTGGAGATCCTAGCATTGCACTAAGAACAAAAGCTCCATCACTTTTATCTATTACTCATAATGGAATAATATCTCCAGATGGTCAGGCTTATGAGGTTATTATTGATGATACTTATGATAATATTTTAGCATCACTGTCTTATCAAGGTTTATATTTAGGTTCCGCCTATGCAGAAGGTAATGTCGCTGTTATATTATTAGAGGAAGATATTTCCTCTTATCAAGAATTAACATTAACTGTTACAGGTTATAATACAACAACATTGATTGAAGCTATTACAGTTGGAGATGGGTGTATGCAAGATTTAGCTGGAGATATTAATGGTGATTCTATTATTAATATCTTAGATATTGTGATTGTTGTAAATATTGTATTAGGTATGGAACCTGAGGAAAATTGTCATTTAGAATTAAGTGATGTAAATGGTGATGGGATATTAAATATTTTGGATATTGTTCTTGTTGTTAACTTGATTTTAGGAAATTAATTTTTTAATATATTATCCTTGATTTCAAGCATGTAAGCATATGCAGAATCATAATCATTTTTGATTTTACAGTCAAGTATAGCTTCTTCAATACTTTTCTTGAATAACCCAATTAATTTACCTTCTTTCAATGCAAATGTTTTCATGATTACATGACCATCAACAGGAGATTTAAAAGAACGCATTTCATCTCTTAGTTTAACATCTTTCATTAGGCCTTCAACTCTCTCAAAATTTTTGATATATTTATTTATTTTCCTTCTATCTTTTGTCGTAATGTCAGCTCGACATAAAATCATAAGATCATCAATGTAATCTCCTGCTTCATACATGAGCCTTCTAACTGCTTTATCAGATATATTCTTTTTTGCAAGAGCGATTGGTCTCAAATGAAGTTTTGTTAAAATCATTAAATAGTCTTTTAATTCATTTGGGAGCTTCATTCGACGTGCTACTTTTTTTAGCATGCGTCGTCCTATTTCTTCATGGCCATGAAAAGTCCATCCTTTATTTTCATAATATTTTTTTGTTTGTGGCTTTGCAATATCATGTACGAGTGCAGCAAATCGTATCTCCATTTTTTCAGATAGTTTTGCAGCATTATCAACAACTTCAAGTGTATGAACAAAGACATCTTTATGAGAGTGTCCATTAATAATATCAACCCCAGGCATAATATCAATTTCAGGAAAGATATATTTTAATAGATTAGTTTCTTTAAGTTGATAGAATCCAATGCTTGGTTTTTCAGATGATAAAATTTTAATAATTTCTGTAGTAACTCTTTCAGAAGAAACGATTTCAATTCTATCTGCTTGATTTTTAATACTCTCTATAATATTTTTATCTAACGTAAAATTTAATGTTGTTGCAAATCGTATTGCACGTAGCATTCTTAGGGGATCATCGCTAAATGTTATATCTGGATTTTTAGGTGTAATTAATTGCCCTTTATTTAAATCTGCAATTCCATTTAGTGGGTCATATAACTCTCCGAAATTTTCTTTCATTAATGATGCCGCAATAGCATTAACTGTAAAATCTCTTCTAGATAAATCTTCTTTTATAGATGTTAATGTTACAGTACTAGGTTTTCTTGAGTCTGGGTTATATGTTTCTTTTCTTGCAGCTGCTATTTCAATTTCAATTTCAGGATATGGTATCCTATATGTATAAAACTTTTCAAATTTAATAATTTTTTTAATATTTAATTGTTTTGCAAGTTCATTAGAAAATTTTTCACTATCTTTTTCTACCATTAAATCTATGTCTTTACAATTTTTCTTACCTATTAATTTATCTCTAACAGATCCTCCAACAAGGTAAACAGGAATGTTTAAATGAGAACTAACAATGGATGCTTTTTTTAATATTTTAGCATAGTTTGGGTTATCAAGTAATAGCTCTGATATATTTGACATTTTTAAAATATTTTTTTTATGGCTCAATTTACAATGATTTTATAATTAAATTAATCTTATTTTATACTGCTATAATTTTTAAATTTTAGTTTATTACAATGCTATAAATGTCGAAACGTCAAACTAAATATATCTTTGTTTTTGGAGGTGTTCTTTCAGGCTTAGGGAAAGGAATTGTAGCTTCTTCTCTTGGATATTTATTAAAGTCTCGTGGTTTAAAAATTACAATTCAAAAATTAGATCCATATTTAAATGTTGACCCAGGGACAATGAATCCCTATCAACATGGTGAAGTATTTGTTCTTGATGATGGGTCAGAGACAGATCTTGATTTAGGGCACTATGAAAGATTTATTGATACTGACCTTTCAAGGGAAAATACAACATCCTCAGGAAGAATCTATTGGGATGTCCTTGAAAGAGAAAGACGAGGAGATTATTTAGGTGAGACCATACAAGTTATTCCACATATTACTGATGAAATTAAAAGAAGAATTAAATCTTTAAATAAAGGGAATAAATATGATGCTGTAATTACTGAAGTTGGTGGTACTGTTGGAGATATTGAAGGTCAGCCATTTTATGAAGCCATAAGGCAGATGATACTAGATGAGGGAAGTGAAAATTGTTTAGTAATCCATACAACATTACTCCCCTTTATACATGCAGCAGGAGAGATTAAAACAAAGCCTACACAGCATAGCGTTATGCGGCTTAGAGAGATTGGGCTAGAACCTGATATGCTTGTATGTCGTACTGAAGATGGACATCATCTATCTGATAAATTAAAGCATAAATTAGGTTTATTTTGTAATGTTAAACATGATTATGTATTTGAGTCCCCTGATGTAGATTCAATTTATGAGATTCCAATAGTTTTAAGTAATCAGAAATTTGATCATTCAATTATTAAACGTCTTAATATAAAACCTATAACTACTCATACAAAGCTTAACTATTTAAAAGAGGCTATAAGAAGATATAAAAATCCTAAACAAGATATTACGGTAGCTATGTGTGGAAAATATAATGGTTTACATGATGCTTATAAAAGTATTTTAGAAGCATTTATACATGCAGGGATAAAAAATGAAGTTAAAGTAAATATAAAATGGATAAATACTGAGAAGCTAGAAAATGACGCTGAAAATATTGCAAAGTATTTTCATAATGTAGATGGCATATTGATTCCAGGTGGATTTGGTGATAGAGGCATAGAAGGAAAAATTATGTGTTCAAAATTTTCTAGAGATAATAATATCCCCTTTCTTGGTATATGTTTAGGTCTGCAATGTGCTGTTATTGATTTTGCACGAAATGTTTCAGGATTAACTAATGCAAATAGTACAGAATTTAAAAAGAATTTAAAATTTCCTGTTATAGATTTGATGTCTAAACAAAAGAAGATTAAAAATAAAGGCGCAACTATGAGGCTTGGAAAATATTCTTGCGTTATAGATAGAAAAACTAAAGCATATAAAGCCTATAAAAAACAAAATATTGATGAAAGACATAGACATCGATATGAAGTGAATAATAAATATGTAAGAAGACTTGTAAAAGATGGTTTGATTATTAGTGGAAAAAATGAAAAATTAAATTTAGTTGAAATTATTGAGTTGAAAAATCATCCTTGGTTTGTAGGTGTGCAGTTTCATCCTGAATTAAAAAGTCGTATTGTTAAAGTACATCCATTGTTTAGTAGTTTTATTTTATCTGCAATCCATTATAACAATGCTCGATAAGAATATTCAGAGTGCTATAAAAGAAATTAAATTATTAGTAAGTGATGTTGATGGTGTATTAACAGATGGGAAAATTTTAATTAGCACTAATGGTATTGAAAGTAAATTTTTTAATGTTGAAGATGGAACTGCAGCAGCTTTGGCACGTTATGCAGACCTACCTATTGCCTTAATTTCTGGCCGATATTCAAAATCTACAGAAATTAGATCAAAGGAATTGCAGATAGAACATTGCTATCAAGAGACCCTTGATAAAAAAAGTGTTTTAGATAAATTAATCCAAATCTATGATGTAGAATATAGTCAAGTTGCATATATTGGAGACAGTTTAGTTGATATTCCATTATTAGAGATTGTAGGTTTCCCTATTTCTGTTTCTAATGGTCATATCAAGACAAAAGAGTTAGCATCTTATATTACATCGAGATTAGGTGGGGAAGGTGTTCTGCTTGAAGTTGTTGAATTAATATTAGATTTCCAAGGCAGATATGATATTATTTTGGAAAAAATGAGAAAGAGTGAATTTGAGAAAAAAACTAAATAGCCTTCTTCTGATTTTATTATTATATTCATGTCAGGAAAATATTGATCTTCAAAATAATAAGGAATCTATCTATGATTACAATACAGATGAGATTTCAGGAGATCCTATAAGAATTAATATATCGGAAGGAAGTGTAGATATATATAAAATTTTATCTGATACTTTATTAGATTCATTAGGGAATATATTGCTATATGGTGGAGTGGGAATTGAAGTATTTGATAAGGAGGGTAATAAAACAAATGATGTATTTTCTGATAAGGCAATTGTTTATAGCGAGTCTGATAGTATGTCTGCATATGGAAATGTAATGGCTGTATCAGCCCTAAATGGATATAGACTATATACTAAAAAAATTATACTCTATAATGACACAAAATTAGTAAAATCAAATAATGAAATACTGTTTGTTCAGGGTAATGATTCTTTAAGAGGTATTGGCTTTTGGTCAGATTTTGATATGGTCAATTGGAAAATAGATAAACCCATAGGTTTAATTGAAAAGGGAAAAGATGAGTAATTATACAAAACTAATAGCAAAAAATTTGTGTAAAATATACGGTAAGCGTAAAGTTGTTAATAATGTTTCTATTGAAGTTAATAAAGGAGAAGTTGTTGGACTTCTAGGTCCAAATGGAGCAGGAAAAACAACAACATTTTATATGATTACAGGTATGATAAGGCCTGCATCTGGGATTATATCTCTTGATTCCTTAGATATAACATCTATGCCTATGTATAAAAGAGCTATGCATAAGATAGGCTATTTATCTCAAGAACCTTCTGTATTCACAAAATTAAGTGTAGAAGACAATATTATGTTGGTTTTAGAAATGACTGAACCTTCAGAGTCTAAAAGAAAAGAAAGATTAGATGAATTACTTGAAGAATTTTCTATTACACATATAAAAAAAAGTCAGGCATATACACTAAGTGGAGGAGAAAGAAGAAGATTGGAGATTGCACGGTGCTTAGTTCCAAATCCTAGCTTTATATTATTAGATGAGCCATTTGCAGGAATTGATCCAATTGCAGTTGAAGATATTCAAAAAATAATTCAAGAATTAAAAAATAAAAATATAGGTATTTTTATTACAGATCATAATGTTCGTGAAACTTTGACTATAACGGACAGGTCATATCTGTTATATAATGGGAAAATTCTTAAGTCAGGATCAACAAAAGAATTAACAGAAGATGAAGAGGCAAAAAAATTATATTTAGGGACAAAGTTCAGAATGGATTTATGATATTATGTCAAAAATAAGTCAAAGATTAGAACAAAAGCAGAAATTCAATCCTAGGCAAATTTTAGAAGCAAGCTTAATGCAACTTAATATTTGGAATTTAGAGAAGAGAATATTAGAAGAAATAGAAAGTAACCCTACACTAGATATTATTGAAGAAGAAAAGTCTGAAGATGGCACTGAGGATGAATCTGACTTTAATTGGGAAGAGTTAATTTCTAACCCTGAAGATTATAATCTATCCTCTAATAAAGATGGGTTTGATTCTTTCCAGAATTCACATCAATTAACTATAGCTGAAGATTTTATTCTTCAATTAAATGATTTAAATATTAAAGAGTCTGATTTGGATATAGCTGAATTAATTTTAGGGAATTTAGATGATAGGGGTTATCTAGTAATTGAACCAATACTTATAGCAGATAAATTGAATATTGAAGAGTCTAAGGTTTTAAATATTATTGATAAAATAAAAACTCTTGATCCAGCAGGAGTAGGCTCAAGAGATTTACAGGAGTGTATGCTTGCTCAATTAATTGCGCATTATCCAAATGAAAAAATTGCAATTCAAATAATTCAAAACTGTTTTACATATTTTAAAAATAATAATAGCCCAAAAATTATGTCATCTTTAAACTGTTCATATGAAGAACTTATCAGAGCTCAAAATATTATATCTGTATTGAATCCTAGTCCAGCCTTGATCTATAATTCAAATGATGCAGAACATATAATTCCTGATATAATAGTTGATCAGATTAAGGGAAAATGGCATGTAAATACGAATAATGCCTTTGCCCCTAAATTAAAACTAAATAGCAATTATAAGGCAATGCTCAATAAAGATAATATTGCTATTGAAGCAAAAAATTTTTTGAAGAAAAAAATAGAAAATGCAGGTTGGTTTATGAATGCTGTATCTAATAGATATGAAACTATGGTTAAAATCATGAATTCTATTATTAAACATCAGAAAACATATTTTGAATCTGATAATAGAGAGTTGTCTCCTCTTAATTTGAAAACTATAGCAAAAGATGTTGATATGGATATTTCAACTATTAGCAGGGCAACAAATGATAAATATGTTCAATTACCATGGGGCTGCAGAGAGATTAAAAGTTTCTTTTCTGAGGGTATTTCTACAATGGATGGAGAGATAGTTTCTAATACAGTCATTAAAAAACATATTCTAAATTTTGTTGAGAATGAAGATAAGAGTAATCCTTTAACAGATGAAAAAATTATGGAAAAATTAATTCATATGGATTATAATATTGCACGTAGAACAGTAAGTAAATATAGAGAGAACTTAAATATCCCGGTTGCAAGATTAAGAAAAAAAACATATAACGTATAGTTAGGAGAATAATGAACAAAGATTTTTTACATGTTAATGATTTAAATCAATCAGAATTCAATGAGATTATTGAAATCTCAAAATGGATTAAAGCTGAATTTAAGAAAAATAGCTTATTTGAACCTTTGAAGAATAAAACAATGGCTATGATTTTTGCTAAACCATCTGCTAGAACTAGAATATCATTTGAGACTGGATTTTTTCGATTAGGTGGACATGCCTTATTCCTTGGACCTAATGATATAGGTATTGGAAAGAGGGAGTCTGTTGCTGATATTGCTAGAGTTTTAAGTAAATTTAATGATATTATTATGGCAAGATTATTTGATCACAAGCATGTATTGGAGCTAGCTGAATATGCTTCAGTCCCTGTTATTAATGGATTGACTGACTACAATCATCCTTGTCAAATCATAGCTGATATTTTCACGGTTATAGAAAAGAAAGGTAATTTGAATGATATTAAAATTTCTTATATTGGCGATGGCAATAATATTGTACACTCATGGCTCGAATTATGTATGATTTTGCCATTAAATTTTACTATTATTTGTCCTGAAACTTTTAAGCCTGATATGAATTTATATCAATCTGCTAAGGATAAGGGTTTATCTAATATTGAAATATGTCACGATCCTTTTCTAGGTATTAAAGACTCAGATGTTATCTATACAGATGTCTGGGCTTCAATGGGCCAAAAAGAAGAGGCAGATAAAAGAAGAAAAATATTTGAGCAATATCAAGTTAATACAAAATTAATGCAAGAAGCAAAATCTGATGCAATTTTTATGCATTGCCTACCTGCAGAAAGAGGCGTGGAAGTGACTGACGCTATCTGCGACTCCCCTAACTCTGTGATTTTTGATCAAGCTGAGAATCGTATGCATGCCCAAAATGCTATTATTCTTAGGCTAATGCAGGTAAAATAAATACCGTAATTAAACCATATTAATTAATTTATTCAAAATTTTCTATTTTGTGTGCTGTGTATCACAATATCAGAATACAAAAAAGATTACCTTTATTTGACTGTAATAGAGGGCATTCCATGGGGTTTGGGAAGCCTCATGTAACAAAATGTAAAAATATACTTGATAATTATGATAATATTAGTTACTTTTCTTTTAGTATCCAGTGCGGACAAAAGAATACTCGATACGTTTGATATAAAATTTAGCAAGGAAGAGAACTCTATTTTTATAGTGGAGAGGGGTGTTTTTACCCCAAAAATTTTTAGTCATATTTAGAATAATTTCAGGAGGAGAATTATGCAATCATTGCTTAGCCGTATTAAAAACAATTTAAGTTTTTTATTATTTCTTAATCTTGTCATTCCAACATTCCTAGTTGCGACAAGTTTCCAACTTGACAACCTTAATCCAACTGATCAAACCGTTGATGTCTTATATGATTTTGAAGAAGGTGACGTTGCTGGGTTTCAGTTTGAAGTATCTGGCCTTACTCTTTCGGGGGCATCTGGAGGTGCCGCAGCCGATGCAGAATTTGAGGTTTCTACAGGTACAGCAAATATAGTTTTAGGTTTCTCATTTGCAGGAGCATCTATTCCTTCAGGTAGTGGAATTCTTACAACTTTATCATATTCTGACATAACATCAGATCAAGCCTGTATAGTAGGCACTGTTGCTTCTCTCCCAATTTCAGAAGGTGGCGGTGCATATATTTCAGATGGTGGTTCTTGTATTAGTACATCTGTTCCATTAACCGCTGGTTTAAGTTTAGGCGCTTTTGATTCTTCAGGTTCTCTTGAGATTTTATATGATTTCTCTGGTGGTAGCGTAGCAGGCTTTCAGTTTGATGTTTCAGGTTTAGCCCTAACAGGTGGCTCTGGTGGTGCAGCAGGCGATG
>CAYVTK010000013.1:0-10432 GCA_964454465.1 uncultured bacterium
AAAATAACTTATTTTATGCTTGTTATATACCCTCTTTCTATCTAATTTTATAAACTGATTCCATTAAACTTTTTAAGAGAAATTAGTGCGCTCTTAATCTATAATAATTAAAGCAATTGAAGAGAATATATATTTCAATATTAATTTCATTTTTGTTGATTTTTCTATCTTGTATGGATACGGATGGACAAATCACAGGCTCTGTAGATGACCACTCTATAAATTCTTCTCAACATGAAGATTGGGTTCCTATAGGTGATTCCCCAGGTGATGGGACTACTTTTGAGATTCAAAATTATTACTTTGATTTAAATGCCCCGGGTTCTTACAATCGGGAATATTGGAAGTTTGATTTATTGGATTTTCAAGCAACTAATTTAGAATTTAGTCATTGTGGCCCTGAATGTAGTGGACAACAGGATATATTTACTCTATCAACTTTTCAGAATTCCTACTATATCCCCCCTGAATCTTTTGATGACAATAGTTCTGCTATTGTCTATATTGAAAATCTAAATTATAATCCTACTGACCCTGACTCTGATGAGTATATTCCTTTTGATGATCCCTTGGATGGTTATGAAGATTTATCGGATTTACTAAGTGAAGAAGTGCTAAGTGTTATTACTGAAAAAAACAGTGAAAATTTCACATTATCAACTCCTAATTTAAGTCCTACAGATCCAATTTCTGAAATGGCATGGAATGCTGCTGAGGGTTTATATGCTATTAATACGGTTCCTCCAATTAGAGATACAATTAATTATTATTATGAATATGACTATGATGTAAAGGAAAGTTTTGCTGCATTAGATACTCTTAAAAATCCCAGGATTCCTGATCATATGTATATTATTGATCCAGATGAAATATCTGATTCTATCAGATCCTATATCTTATATGATTCTTTATCTGTTTCTTCTGCTTTATCTATTTGTAATCAGAATGAGGAAGCATGTAATGATATTGAAGTTTGCACATGGGATGAGAGTCTATCAGAATGTACGATTTATACTCCTCCTGTTACTATAGATAGAGAGTATGATTTTTATGGATATATCAATGAGATTAATGATGATTTTGGATTTAGAAAAACTACAGACTGTAATGATAATTATCAGCAAGATCCAGCTGAATTAACTATGTCTGATTTTGAATCTTCATGTTCAGGAATTTTTTATTTTAATGAAATCGATCCATGTGCTAGTACCTGTAGTGAAAAAGAAATGGATGAATGGTGTTGGGAACAATTTGATAGTATAGATAGAGTTACTGCTCGTTGTATAGATAATGGAACATTAGCTTTTTGTGATACAGGTAATGCCCTGTTTGATCAAGGTGAATATCTTTATGATCAAGATGGTAATAATGAAATAAGTGTTGTTGCAGGTACTCAAGCACTTGAGCCATTTGAAGATCGTAATTGTAATAATTCTTGGGATGGTAATCCAGAGCAAGAAATAGATGATATCAATGACAAGACTACTTGTGAGACTTATACCTTTGCAACCTGGAATGAATATGAAAATCAAGAAGGAAAGTGTTTTTATGATATGGGAAATGGTCAATGGGATGATTCTGAAGAATGTAATGATGATGAATCTGGACAGTCCTGTGAAGATTATGGTGATTTAGTAAATTGTAATTGTAATTACAGAGATTTATATGAGAGAGGTTTGGCGCCAAGTTATTTAATTGTTAGTTATGCAGATGAAATATCTCCTATCCCTAAAACAAATATTTTTCCATCTGATATTTTTGCAGATTGTGGTATTGATCGTCTATGTGATAAAAATGAAATTGTTAATGGTGGATTTGATGCAGGGACATGTATAGCAAATAATTATTCAGGTTCAAAGAATGATTGCTGTAAGCATAATTTTTGCTGGAATTATATAAATGATGAGTGTGATTTTTCTGTTGAAGGTTGTTCTTATGATGAGGTTGATGATATATGGAGTGAGAACCTTGATCCTGCAGATGACAACTGTACCAATTGCGACATAGAAAATCCACCCATTTGTGTAGCAGAGATAGATATTGATAATTCTCAATCTAATTTTAATGGCACTGAAAATAATTTTAAATGGGATCAAGGTGAAGAAATTAAACGAAATTTTGGTGATTCTGGATATACCTGTGCAACTACTTACCTTACAAAATTCTTACGTTATTCAGATTGTGATGGTGAATATAACCCTTATGATAGTGATGAGCCTCCAATTGGAGCTAATTGTGGTGGAAATACAATTGAGATTATATCGAATGAATTTAAAAAAGCATCGCATAAAACATCCTACAGTAAATATGATTCTGAAGTTAATGTCTCATCTTTTGATATAATAGCGCAAATCCCTGAAAGCATTAGTTGGTTAACTAATTTAGATATTGTTAAAACACAATGGCCTAGTGATAAAGCGCAAGATGGTAATTTAGAAGATTATATGCTATTTCTTAAAAATGAACAGTCTGTTTCAAAATTAATTCAACCTTACTATTATTTTGCTAATGCTCCAGGCTCTGCAACTGCAACTGATTATGTAGATTATAATGCTAATCAATGGTGGCAAGCATTTGACTGGGAAGAAGATGTATTAATTCCATCTATGACCATGGAGAATGAGAGCACTTTAGATACAAATTATACAGTGCATTCTAATGTTGGAAAATATGAGGTTACAAAAGAATATGAAGTAAAAATATCTCCTGCAACAATGACATATAGCTCTACGATTGATAGTTGTTTACTTATTACTCGTGTAGTAACAATAGAAATGATAGGCCCTGGTCCTTATTTTAAAATTAGAAGCCAGACATATTTGAAGGATGATTTTGATTTTGACGAAGATGGAGAGTTTGGTCTTGATGAGGATATCCGTCTAGTTAAAGAAGTTATATCCTGGGCATGGAATCCTCCATATGCTGCTAATACTAATTGTGGAGAGGATGACTATTTAGGTTGTGGGCTTAATTGGACTAAAATATCATCAATAGAATATAAGGGTGTATTTGATTCTAATTTTTCTAATAGTGGTAATAGCCCCTCTCCTATAGATTTGGAGGAAATAAATGATTTACCAGGATTTAATGGAGATCCATTTAGACTATCAAATACAATGGGAATACAAAGAATCATTCCCCCGCCGGAGTATTAATGTATTATAATAAATATAAGATAATATTAATATTTTTTGTTCTTCTTGCTAGTTTGTTTGCTGGTACAGACGGTACTATTAGAGGACAAATTGTAGATACTGAAGGGGACCCTGTTATTGGAGCGCAGGTGGTAATAAAGAAAAATGGTGTAGGTACAGCAGCTGATTTAGATGGAAATTATTTATTATTAAATGTTCCTGTAGGTTCATATGAACTGACTGTACAGATGATAGGTTATCAAACTATAATAATAGATAATGTATCTGTTACAATGGACCAAACCACGTGGCTTAACTTTACTCTTTCTATGGCTGCTATAGAAGGAGAGGTTGTGTATGTTACAGGTGAGAGACCTTTAGTAGAAAAAGGATCTACATCTAAGAAAATCACAATGGATAAAGAAGCTATTGAGAGTCTGCCTATTAGAAATGTTTCTGAACTTTATAATTTGCAGTCAGGTGTTGTAAAAGTTGAAAGTCGTTCTCAAGGTATACCAGATCATGAAGAAAGGGGTTTGCAGGAAGTTCATGTTAGGGGTGGAAGATCTGGCGAAATTGCCTATATGATTGATGGAATGTATATAAGGAACCCTATTTATGGGGGTATTGGAAATGGAACACGGCTAAATAAATTTGCTATACAAGAATTTGATTGGCAACCGGGTGGTTTTAATGCTGAGTATGGAGATGCTATGTCTGCTGTTTCAAATTTACATACAATGACGGGTGGTAGTACATATTCTTTTAAGTTTAATTATGAAACTAGTCTTCTAGGAGAAGCCTTGGGAAGCCTATATGATGAATTAAGAGATTATAATGATTATAATTTTGGAATAGGTGGTCCTCTTATTCCTGGATGGGATAAGGCAAAGTTCTGGTTTTCATCACAATCAACCTCAAATGGTGCATATAAAGTATACAAATTCGATGAACATATTTATCAATTTGGGGATCCTTATGGTGCAAATCCTAACCATGTTTTCCAATATGAGCTTGCTGAAATGATGGGTGATTATGAGGCCTATCCTTTCCTTATTCCAGGTGACCCTAATTGGGAGAAAAATAGAGTCAATTATACTTTGCCTTGGGATAATACCGCTGGCTATAGAGCCTTTGGTTTTGACTATACAGATGACTATTTTTTGAAATTAACTTTTGATTTTACCAGTCAATTTAAGATAAATCTAAGTTATTGGAATGTTGCGGCTCATAGAAAGAATTTTGGATATAATACATTTTTATATTGGAATGAAGGACAAAATGAAATTTTTAGAGATACAGAGCGACTTGCTTTAGAAATAAATCATACAATTAATTCTACAACATTCTATACTTTAAGGCTATCTCAATTTATACAAGATCAATTTATTGGTGTTAGATGGAAAGATTCTGATGATGATGGTTTTCCTGATTGGTTTGAATGGAGCCAGCCACTTGGAAAAGCAGATTATTCAGACCCTAAAAATGATAAAATGATTCCTTTCTTATATAGTGAACAGGGAGATTCTATTTTTTATATTGCCCAAGATGGAATTGGTCCAGATGCGTTTACTAGTGGTTGGTACTATGGAGCAAAACCAGGAAATTATAATTGGTCAGCAACGGACAGATTTGATGATATTAATAATAATGGATACTACGATCTTGGAGATAAATTAACAGAAGATGTTAATAATAATGGAATCTTTGATCCTCCTCCATTAGTTGAAAAGGCTGTTTATAGAGATGGTTCGCACTGGCTTACTCCTGAAATGTATGTTTCGTATGAAGATTTTTATGATACTAGAGGAGCATATTTAAATTATGAAGGATTGGATCCTTATACTGCACTTAATCCCTTTTTACAATACCTTGGATATTGGGTTACTGATGATCCTTATTCTCCAACTGCTTTACTTAACCCTTTTGGTACTTATAGAGGCCTTTATTTTGTTGATTGGTATGAAGAGAGAGCATTTGGTGGAAGTGACAAATTTTTTAGTACCTCAACAGCTTTAACAAATGAGATTAGATTTGATTTTACCAAGCAATTTACAGATAGATGGAGAGCAAGATTTGGAATTGATTACAAAGAACATCAGCTGAACTTTTATGAAGTGGAAGAACCTTGGTTAGATGCTTTAGCTTCAAGACAGAGATTTGCAGAGCAATGGGATGACTATGGCGTTGATGGTGAGCAGTGGCAAACTGCAACTTGCCCATATTTAGATTATGGAGAAGGAAATGGTATTTGGGATGGAGATACTACGATGGTTGACCCTTGTTCAATAACTCCTGAAACTCCTGAAGGTGTGATCACGTATTATCCTGGAGAAAAATATGATGATTTTAATGGAAATAGTGAGTGGGATGATTTTGTACAACCAAAAGAATTGGCGCTCTATTGGCAAAATACTTATGAGGTTCCATGGATGGTTGTAAATGCAGGTGTAAGAATTGATGCTGTTAATTATCAAACAAAAATTTGGGCTGATGCTGATGGTAATTTCTCTCCTTATGTCCCATGGTTCTATTATGATTGTGGAACTGATTTAGATGGAAATGGAGATCCCGTATGTCCAGGAAAGGAAGGAGATGATACTAATGACCCTGCTCAATCAAATGGAGAAAGAGACCTTGGTGAGGCTGTAACAGATAATATTTCAGATGTTAATAACTTTACAAATGTAATATTTAGAGATTCCGAGTGGTTATATAAGGTTAGTCCACGTTTAGGAATCAGTCATGTGATTGCAGATGGAGCAACATTCGTGTTTAACTATGGAATGTATTATCAAACTCCTATTTATGAATATATTTATAGAAATGTAAGTAAACTTGAAGATCCGGGCCAAGCATTTGAAGATGCAGAAAGGGCAGGTATAGGTATTGGAAATGCTACGATGACTGCAGGAAGAACATCAGCATATGAAGTTGGGTTTAATGTTGAATTAAGTAGGAGTGCTGCAATTCAAGTAGCATTATGGGTTAAAGATATGGATCAACTTACAACAGCTAGTAGCTATAACTCTGGAATTTATGAATATAAAGTTGCAAAAAATGGTGATTTTGGTACAGCAATAGGTTATGATTTTACAGTAGAATTAAGAGGAGAATATATAAATTCAACAATTCAATATACATATTCAACGGCAAAAGCAAGTAGTGAATATGAAGAAGCTGCTTTTGGAAGTGTTGAAGTTGATGCCCCTATGCAAGAATTTTTAATGCCTTATGATAGAACACATGATTTAACAATGTCCTTGTATACTTCAAAATTACCTTGGGGTCTAAGAGCGGGTTTAACTGGATATTTTCAATCAGGATACCCTTATACTGCTCAATATACTTATGCTGGAGGAGATAAAATTGCAGATGATCTTAAAAATAAAAATGGGATGAGATCACCTAATACAATGCATCTTGATTTAAGTTTGTCTAAAGCTATTAAAATGGGTCGTAGTTCAATATCATTTGGTGTTAATGTATTTAATGTTTTTGATAAGCCTTATGCTATCGATATTCATAGATTAACAGGAAAAATAGGTGATCCTGGAAAGTATTATACAAGAAATATAGGAGAAGATTATTCTCATTCATATTATGATAGACCTTGGATGGAATCATCTAATAGAGAGATTAATTTCTTTGTTGAAATAGGATTTGAATAATGGGAAAATTTAGAAAAATATTATTAATAATGATTATTCAATTACTTAGTGGAGGAGAACCTTCTACTAATGATGGATCTTTATTACATCCATGGTCACAGCTGAACAATAGGAACGGCAGTTTATCTAAAATAGGTGATTTTACTTACCCTACAAATCCAATGAATGATAGAGCTATTGGATATTTATTAAAAGGAAAAGCAAAAAGTGCTGTAACAAATTATGGTGAATTTATTGAGTGGGATGTGCATCCAGCAGGATTATGGGGAGATTACACGTATCTTCCTGATGTATGTTTTATCGCAGGAGTTCCTGGCCAAAGTTATAGTTATAAATATGAATGGTTCACATCTGAAGAAGATCCTGCTTGTCCTGTATCTACAGACCCAAATTTCCTTTTTTGGTGTTCTTCTGATGCATATAATGACCCAGGAGGAAAGGCAAAGGGTTTCCCTTGGTATGATGATGATGGGGATACCAATTTTGTAAATATTGTGTTTGAAAGCTATCGAGATGTTAATGGAATCTTAGGAAAGCAAAAGTTTTGTACTACAGAAGATAATTGCATTTTATTGCCACCTCCTAATGCAGATCCAGAGATATACTCAAATGCAGTTGATAGTCTTGTTCTAGGTGGTGATGGAGATCCTTTAAATGAATGGGTTTTAGATGATCAAAATCAGCTTCTGGTTATTAGTTTACCTACAAATGGAGCTTATGTTGTTGATCCTAATTATTCAAATACTTATGGTGATCCTCAGGAAAAGAAAACAGTTGGACTTGTTTATCCTTGGGCAATGCGACCTGCACTTGAACAGAGAACAGCTGACTTTGACTTATATGATTATGGTGAAGATGATGAAGAATGGACAGATGATGATGGCTATGCTTATTATGGTGCTAATGTTGCAGAATCTTGGTTTACACGCTGGAACCCAAGTTCAAATACTGATTGGCAGCCTGCAACTGGAGCGAGACTTTATACACATAATACTGAAGTAAATGCAGGAGATGTTTTTGGAGAGGAAATATATGTAGATCCAAGCAGTACATATCCTTTGCTTGCTCATAGCGAGTTTAAAGAGACATGGCCACAAGAATTTTTGGAAGATGGAAGTTATGATTATGTCTGGCCGGGTGGGTATGCTGAAAGTTTTTCTCCTGAAGAAACAGGATGTAATCCACCTAAACGTTACAACGATGATTGCTGGGTTACAACAAATCGTTTTGTATCAAATCAAGATGTTTACATGGAATTTAATGATAAATGGGCTCATAGAGGCAGTAGGGTTATTGATAATGCATATGAATCTACTGGTTATCCAATGGGTCTTAATGTGATGGCGACAGCACATTCTTATAGCGTTTCCTTTGCTGAGGATATTATGTTTGTAACTGTTAATGTTCGTAATGAAAGTGGAGATGATTGGACTGCATTTGAAAAAAATAGATATGGAGATAGAGTCTATATTGCAGATCATGATGGAAGCTTTATTTCAGGAGATGCGATGATTATGCCCGATGGTACCAAGTTAAATGGAGGGAAAGGTTTTACATATAGAGATGTTGCTATGGGTTTCTATATGGATGCAGATGTTGTATCTACAGATGAATATGGTAATTTTGGAGTGCATACAAATGCAGATGATTTTATGGAATACTACGATTGCGCAAATCCATTAATAGAGCCTGATGGATGTCAGGTTATTAATGATGATACCCTCAGAGTTAGTATTGCGATGATTTATGATTATGATAATCGTAGTGGAACTGCAACAGATATAGGTATTGTTGGTACACAGCTACTTGATTCTCCATATGCAAGCGATCCAGTTGATTTAGATGGCGATGGCATAGATGATATTTATCCTGGACAAAAATTAAAAATGACAGATTGGCACTGGTTTGATTGGTATACTAGACCAGGTGTGGTATATAAAGAAGGTGAGGCCGGATGTTGTGCTGGAGATTTAAATGCAGCTCAGGCTACAAATAAA
The DNA here is from genome assembly GCA_964454465.1 of uncultured bacterium. GTDB lineage: Bacteria > Fidelibacterota > Marinisomatia > SCGC-AAA003-L08 > D37C17. The sequence continues at coordinate 8,803 of CAYVTK010000013.1, forward strand.
GAAGAGATGCAGTATAAGATTATGATAGGAGATACTACTAATTTGAATGAAAATGAAAAAGCATGGTATTTTCATACAGATGATCCTACTACAGATAGCCATGAAACTAATTTAAACCCCCATTTTGATTCTTTAGATGGATTAGAATTAACAGAATTCTTCACTGATGACCCTGATGGCCTAGACTGTGTTCTTGAGATGACATGTGGTCCTTTTAGCCTAGAGGTTGGTGAACAAGTTCCATTTTCTTTTTGTATTATATTTGGACAGGATAAAACTGATTTAATTGATAATGCTCGTTTTGCTCAATTAATGTATAATAGTCATTATCAAGGATATACGGAACCTGATTACCCTACGTTAACAGCTATTCATGATAAAAATCAAATAACTCTTTCATGGGATCATATTTCAGAAGATTCAAGAGATGTTGTTACTGGTTATGCTGATTTTGAAGGCTATAAAATTTATAAAAGTACAGATGGTGGCAATACTTGGGGCCCTCCATCAGATAAAATATACGATGATCAAGGGACACATGTTGGTTGGAAACCATATGCACAATTTCACCTAACACCAAAACAAGATAGTACGCATTGTGTTTTTGATACAGGGTATCATAATGAGCCAGTTGATACAATTTACAAAGATATTGTAGTTTCCATTGATAATGATCATAATGAAGATGATGATCATCATCATCATGATCATGACCATGACCATGAGTATGAAATTGTAAAAGATACAACATATACTTATTATGAATGTTCTCAGGGTTTTAGGAATATGAATATTTGTGGCCCTGACCCTCATAATCCTTGGTTTTCTTTAGGTGATTGCGATGATAGTGAAGAGATTTTTGATAAAAATACTCAGGAATCTTGTGAAGCTCTAAAAAGAGGGACATGGAAGTCTGCAACAAATGATGAAGAAGAGAATATTTGTTTTTATGATATTAATTTTAATGGGCGATGGGATAAGCATATAGGTATAGTTAATAAATTTATAGATTATGATGTTTTAGATGGTGTGGATTATACTTATACAGTTACAGCATATGATATGGGTATAGCTCCAGATTATGAGATAGAAGAGATAGATTTAGGAGATGTTAATTTAGTAGTCTCAGATACTACATTTTCATCAGCAAATCCATTACATTTTGCTACCCCAGATGGTTATCAGTATCTTGAAAATGGAAGAGGGCAAAGTAGTAATGATAAAAACTTTATTACTCTTAAATCAGGACCAAGCGCAACATCTTCCTTTAAAAATGAAATTAAAGTAGTTCCAAATCCATATATGGCAAGTTCTCCATTTAATGAATCAGAAACTACTAGAAAATTAAGATTTACAAACCTTCCAGAAAATTGTAGAATTACTATTTATACAACATCTGGGGAACAAGTAGTTTCATTCTTTAGCAACAAAGAAAATAGACATGCTGATTGTGAAAATATTGTTAGTGGAAGTTGCTATTGGGATATGAGGACTTTAAATAATCAGGAAATTGCACCAGGTCTATATTTGTATTCAGTTGAAGATTTATCAAACCCTAAAGGTAAAAAGTTTATTGGAAAATTTGCTGTAGTTAAATAATGAATAAGATTAAGATATATTATGTTTTTAC
>CAYVTK010000014.1:0-10218 GCA_964454465.1 uncultured bacterium
GGCTCATCTTAGCGATTTACAGTTGCGCGTCAGCTTCGGATTTTAACCGAATTCCTCCTAAGAAATGTTACTTAAATTTAGGAAATTATTCCCCCCAATACAACTTATCAATAACTTTATCCAAGACTGTTCTATAGCTAATATTTATACTATAAATATCATTTGTTTCTTCAATATCAGATGGATTTTCATTGAAATAATATTCATATCCCCTGCTTATATTCACCCCAAATCCACCACCACCTTCTAAACCAAAAAGAATATTAATACCAGGAACATATAAAATGGATTTAGAATTAGGGGTATCTCCTTGTCCCTCCCACTGAGATCGTCCTGCATGAGCTATTGTAAACGTAATTCCTACAGAAGAAATTGATAATTTCCCCCATTTAAATTTTTGAAATGGAAGTGAACTTGACATTGCCAATAAAGATAACTGATATCGTTTTGATGGAGTAAAACCATACTTGCTATCATTTAAGGGAAAATTAAATAAAAAAGTTCCGCCCCAAAAAACAGGATACGTCATTCGCTTTTTAAAAAATTGAAGCTCTAAATTCATTTTATAAGCTCCATCACTTAAATAAAAATGTCTATGAGGAGTGTATCTATCTGGAGTTTCAAGATCATTATCATGGTCACTCTTTGTCCAAGGAGATTCAGTAATAACATTTGAAGATGGGATATCAAATCCTAAACCTAAAAAAAGTCTGCTCCCAGGCCCTTTAGTTTGATTAAATAAAAGATATCTAAGGTTTATCCTAGAGTCACCCAATAAGCCTCCAAAAGCAATTTGTCTTCCTTCATCAAAAAAATCACTTGAGCTACATTCTGTTCTATGATGCATTGTTAAAGACTCGCCAGTCTCTGAATCTACATCGCCTTCCCATTCCATACATCTTTCACTAATCAATTGAGATACTGTAATATTCCAATAATCATTAAGACCAAGAGTAAATCCTAAATTAACTGTTTTATTCTTAAATAAGCCATAATGCTCAAAATCTTCAAGCTCACCTTTAATATCATAGGCTCCAGGAACTTTATCATGCCACCAATCAAAATACTGATATCCAAAATCTCCAAATATCATAACTTCACCTACCCCTAATCCTATACCTGTATCTGAGCCACCAACTGGTAGCGAAGGGTTCGCTCACATCGCTCATTGAGGGTATAAAACTCCAAAAAATAAAATTATCAATAATATATTTTTCATTTATTTGCTCTCCTTAATATTGTATCCCAAATCAGTAATAGAAGATTTAATAATAGAAATGGAACTATCTAAGCAATCTAACTCTAAACGCCCTGACTGCAAATCTATATTTAGAACCTTAACATCTGATAGCCCATTTAATGTTTTTGTAACCATACTAACACAATGATTGCAGGTCATACCTTCTATAAACAAAACATGAGTATCATTATTGTCATGAATAATATGTTCCGCATTAAAATAATTCATTCTAAGAGCATTAATAAGAATTAATATTAAGATTACAGCCGATCCTAATTGCAATTCATAAGAGAGCATTTCCATACCTCCCTGCATTGCTGTTTCAACTCTTAATTCTGGGAAAATAACATCAAAAATTAAGCCTGCTATTATAGAACACATTACAATAGAGCTTAAATAAATTCCTGTTGATTTTTTTCCTATCTGTTTGATAGCCACAGATATTGTGGCAATATTAGTTGCTGGTCCACTCATTAAAAAAACAATTAGCGTTCCCATAGAAAAACCTTTCATATGTAAAGCTAAAGCTATTGGAACAGAGGCTGTTGCGCAGATATAACTTGGAAGGCCCAACAAAAGCATAATAAACATTCCTAAAAATCCTGTTCCAATATGAATAAAATAATTATGAGGAATAAAATAATAAATGACAGCAGCAAACACAATCCCAATAATAAGAGGATTAACAATATCCTGTGGAAGCTTTACAAAACCATAGTTTAAAATCTGATATAACTTTGACTGATTTTCATCACAACAATCATCCTCGCATTCAACTAAAGTATTCGATAGTTTAGAATCTCCATCTAAAATTGCAACAAATAAACCTCCGATAATTCCTGATAAAAATGCAACGATAGGTCTAAAAATTGCAAATATAGGTCCTAAAAGACCATATGTGACAAGAATGCTATCAACGCCTGTTTGAGGGGTAGATATAAGAAAGGATGTTGTAGCCGCTCTACTAGCTCCATGCTTCCTTAAATAACTAAAAACTGGAATAACACCACATGAACAAAGAGGCAGTGGGACCCCAAATAAAGAACCCAAAAAAATACCTTTAAATTTATTTCCACCCAAATATTTTGAAACAATTTCAACTGTTAAAAGAACGGATAAAAAACCTGAAACTATAAACCCAAACAATAAAAATGGAGACATCTCTAAAAGCAAAGACCATATTTTATCGATAAAATGCATATTAGCAATTTACTTTATTTATTATATTAAAACGATATAAAAGGAGCCAAAATGAACAAGAATTATATTTTTATACTAATAATAAGTTTTTCAATCACATGTTTGTTTTCTAGAAGCATGGAATTTACATCTTGCAAAACCTATGTGAAAGTAGAAAAAAATCTTGAAAAAGGATTAGAATTTGGTTTATTAGCATTAGAGGTAGAACCAGATAATTCCTATATCCCATTTTTCATAGGTCAATTTATTTATAGAAAACAAAAAAAACCTCTGGAAGCTGGAAGAATGTTTCTTGAAGCTAAAAAAAGAGCAGATATGAGAATTGAAAGCCCTTATAGAGTTGGGGAAGACCAATGGATTAAAACTGTTCATCAGGCAATCAAAAGAGAGGCATATAATTGGTTTAATTATGGAGTTGATGCAAATACAAATAGAGAATATGATCAAGCTATTGAGCACTTTCAGATAGCAAGTGAACTTGACTCTGAGCTAACTGGAAAATGCTATAGCGCTATTTCAGAAATATATTTTAATAACCAAGAAACTGATAAGGCTTTGGAATTCATTGATATTGCATTGAAAAAAGCAACAGATTCTAAAATTATATTAGATTTACAAATTAGTAAGGCTCAATATTTAAGAAAAAATGATCGAGCTGATGAAGCAATCGCTATTTTCCAGAGCATTTCAACTGAAAATATGAATCTTACAGCAAAGAATGAATTATTTCTTATTCATATGGATAATGATGATTGTAATCAAGCAATAGGAATAGGAGAAGATTTATTCCTCTCAATGGAAGAAGATCCAAATGTTTCAATGGCGAAATTATCAGAGTTAGCATTTAATATTGCAGCATGCTTTAATCAAAAAGCAGATATATTATACAATCAAATTATTGAATATCTAGGGTTTGATGATAAGAATAATGAATTAACTCAATTAAATCTAGATAAGACTGAGTTTGTAAAAGAGTTTTATTCTTCTGCAAAAGACTATTATCGATTATCTTTAGATTATGATGAAAACTCATCAACAATAACTAAAGAATATAAGAAAAAGATGAGAAAGGATATCCGCAAAGTAGATGAACAAATTATTCCAACATTGGAGGGACTGTTAAAATAGTATTCATCATATTATCTTTATCCAATCTCATAATTTCCCAGACATTAAACTATAATATTCAACTAATACATAATATTTCATTTGATAATTCTTCAAATAATTTTGGAGTTTCAGATGTGTGGGGATATACAGATGAAACTGGAATAGAATATGCAATTGTAGGCTATCAATACGGAACTTCAATTATTGATATTTCATCGACTATCAATCAATACAATGAAGTTGCAAACATTATTGGACCTTCAACAGGAGATTATTACTTTCATCGAGACTATAAAACATTTGGGGACTATCTATATATCGTGAATGAAATGTATGGAGGGGATGTAGGAATGCAAGTGATTGATCTTTCTCCTCTACCTGATAATCCTCCTATACAATTAGAAACATACAACTATATAGCCCAATCACATAATCTTTGGATTGATACCTCTGGCTATGCATTTATTGAACATCAAACTGGAGATAATATACATATTGCAAATTTGAATGATTCTCCTTACTCTCCAATTTATGAAGGGACATTTGGAAATCTAGCTTCTAATTGTCATGATATTTATACTAAAGATAATATAGCATATGTATCAGAAGGATGGAGTAATCAATTTGGGATTTATGATATTAGCAATTTAGATAATATTATTCAGCTTGCAGTCATTCCCTGTGAAGGTTATGCACATAATGCATGGTTGAATCCTGAGGGAAATTTATTAGTGACTACAGAAGAAACTGATAACATGACTGTTAAAATATGGGATATCACAAATTTTAATAATATTTATCTGCTAGGAGAATATTTAGGAGAAAACAACCTAGCTCATAATGTACATATCAAGAATAATTTTTTATATATATCTCATTATACAACAGGTATTAAAATAATTGATATTTTTAATCCAGAATATCCAGTAGAGGTAGCAGCCTATGATACCTACCCTCAAAATGATGGATCAGGATTTTATGGATGTTGGGGAGCATACCCATTTACAGAAAATGGATATGTATATGCAAGTGATATGCAAAATGGTTTATATATATTAGATTTTAATGAAATAAATGCTGGCTGGGTTAATGGGTATGTATATTTCAATAATACAGTTCCTCTTGCAAATGCTTCAATGAAATCAATATTAAATAATACAATATTTCACACAGATGAAACTGGATATTTTAATATAGGTTTTCCTGAAGGAGAACATACGTTTATTATCAATGAACAAGATACTGTATTAATTGAATTTTATCCTCATGAAATATTAACTCAGAATATTTTTCTTGGAGATGAATTGATATTAGGTGATGCCAATCAAGATATGATAGTAGATATTTTAGATATTATCATAATGATTAATATTATTCTAAATAACTATCAACCAACTGATCAAGAATTTTGGGCTGCAGATATTAATAGCGATGGAATTATCAATATTCAGGATGCTATATTGATTATTCAAATGATACTAGAAAATTAAAATATTTTAGCTCTTTTAATTAAGTATTGGATTAGAGACTTATCAAGAGAATCTGAAGTATTAATTTGAACATAATCAATATTATTTTTTCTACATTCCATTTTATATTTATCACAAAAATCAGAATATGCTTTCTTATATAAAGATTTTATTTGCCTAGGATCTGTTTGAATTGTATCATCATTTTCTAAATCAATAAAATTAAGGCTCTGATTAAAATCAAAAAAAATTTCTTTATTATCTAAAACATGGAATATGATAAGCTCATGTCCTTTATATCTAAAATGTCTTAATCCTCTTATAACAACTTCTGGATTATCTAAAAGATCTGAAATCAATATTATTAAACCTCTTTTTTTAATTGATTCTGCTAAAGAATGTAAAATTGTTGAAATTTTTGTTTTTCCTCTTACCTTAGACTTATTCAATGCATTTAATAGTATATTTAAATGACTTGGTTTTGATTTTGCGGGGATAGATGTAGTTACTTTTGTATCAAATGCTGTAAGACCAACAGCATCCTGCTGTTTAATCATTAAATAACTTAAAGAGGCACATAATGTTTGAGCATAATTAAATTTATTAATATCAGTAGAGCCATAATTCATTGAAGCACTTTTATCAAAAAGAATATGGCATTTTAAATTTGTTTCCTCTTCAAATTGTTTTATGTATAGTTTATCTGTTTTTGCTAATAGCTTCCAATCTATATGCTTTATTTCATCTCCAAAACTATAAGGTCTATGCTCTGAAAACTCTACAGAAAATCCATGGTATGGACTTTTATGCAGTCCTATAATAAAACCCTCAACTACTAATTTTGCCCTTAAAGCAATATTATTTATTTTTTTAATAACAGAGGATGAAAGGTAGTCCTGATAGGTAACATCCATACGAATTAGATAGATTTGAGAAGTTCATCAAGGATATCATCTTTTTTAACCCCTTCTGCTTCTGCATTAAAATTAGGAATGATTCTATGCCTTAAAACAGGTTTGATAACAGATATAAAATCATCCATATCTGGAGTTGGCTTATTAGATAAAATAGCCTTGGCCTTAGCCGCTAGAATTAAAAATGTACTAGCTCTTGGTCCAGCCCCCCAATTGATATATTTTTTTGTTACATCAGGTGATGATGAATGTGTTGGCCTTGTATTATGTACAAATTTTACAGCGTTCTCAATTAAATTTTCTGCCACTGGAATATTAAGAATTAGATTTTGATAATCAAGAAGATTTTCTTTTGTAATCACTTTTTCAAGGGAAAAATTCTGAACTGAAGTATTATTTTTAACAATAGTGATTTCATCTTCATATGAGGGATAATCAATTACAACATTAAACATAAACCTATCTAATTGGGCTTCAGGAAGTGGATATGTTCCTTCTTGTTCAATTGGATTTTGGGTAGCCATAACAAAAAGAGGACTTCCGATAGGATAAGTTTCTCCTCCAACTGTAACCCTTCCTTCCTGCATTGCTTCAAGGAGAGCTGCTTGCGTTTTAGGAGGAGTTCTATTAATCTCATCTGCTAGTATAATATTTGAAAAGACTGGCCCTTTAATAAATTTAAAAGATCTTTCACCCGTTTTTGTGTCTTTAGTTATAATTTCAGACCCTGTTATATCAGAAGGCATAAGATCTGGAGTAAACTGAATTCTATTAAAATTTAAATCCATTATATCAGAAATAGTTTTAATAATTAAAGTTTTTCCTAATCCCGGAACCCCCTCTAATAAAATATGGCCTTTACATAAAATAGCTATAAAAATATGCTCTATGATTTCTGTTTGACCAATAATAACTTTTCCAAGTTCATCATAAAAAACTTTTTTATCTTTATTGATACTATCTAATATCTTAATATTATCCATTATAAACCTTTATTGTTTGTTTTATATATGAGACTAAAATTTAATATATTTAACAAAATATTTTATAATATAAATAACTCATTGGATAAAATAGAACATATAAACCTTCTTGGAAAAAATCTAAAAGAACTAGAAACCTTATGTGAAACAAATGATTCACCAAAGTTTCATGGTATGCAATTATTTAGATGGCTATATAATAAATCCAATTTAGATATTGAAAAAATGTCAAATATTCCTGAAAAATTAAAAGCTGTAATTAAAAAAAAAATACAGGATATCTTCTCTTAAAATAGAAAAAAAAATATCTTCTAATGAAGATGATACTGTTAAATATTTATTTAAAACTATAGATAGCAAATTAATTGAATCTGTAAGTATGGTTGAAAAATCAAGGCATACTATATGCATATCATCGCAAATTGGGTGCAGTGTTGACTGTTCCTTTTGCGCGACAGGAAAGATGGGAATAATACGCAATTTAGATATAGGAGAAATAATAGAACAGATTATTATTATTTTGAAAGATAGAAAAATTCCAATAACCAATATAGTATTTATGGGAATGGGAGAACCTTTCTTAAACTATGATAATGTTATCTCAGCATGTAATATTTTTAATGACCCTTCAGGGTTTAATTTAAGCAGTAGAAGAATTACCATTTCTACATCAGGGATTTTACCAAAAATTGAAAAATATATTAATGAAAAAATCAAATATAAATTGGCAATTTCACTAAATGCATCAAACAATAAAACACGAAATAATTTAATTCCTATAAATAAAAAATGGCCTATCGAAAATATATTAGACGTAGTTAAAAAATATGAATTTAATAAGTATCAACCCATTATGTTCGAATATGTCTTAATTGATGGAGTAAATGACAGTAAAGAAAATGCAAAAGAACTAGCTAGTTTATTAGCACAAATATCATGTAAAATAAATATTATACCATACAATGTAACAGTGAACAATTATAAAAGATCAAACAATATAAATAATTTTGTTGAAATACTTAATAACCATAAGGGAAATTTCAGAGTTTTAATTAGACAAAATAAAGGCCAGGATATTAGTGCTGCCTGTGGACAACTTGTAACAGAAAATGTATAAAAAAATAATTGAACAAATTAATAGTATTATATCAGAAAGCCCTAAAACATGTATAGTTTTAGGCTCAGGTTTAGATGGCTTAATAGATTCTATACAAAATAAAAAAACTATCCCCTATAATAAAATTAATGGTTTTATCACAACATCTGTACAAGGCCATATTGGACAATTTATATATGGATATATAGATGGCATGCCAATACTATGCGCACAAGGACGTTTTCATTATTATGAAGGGCATTCATTTGAAACAGTTGGTATAATAATCAAAATATTTAATCATTATAAACCAAATAATATGATTATTACAAACTCATCTGGGTGTTTAAGATTAGACTGGGAAATTGGAAGTTTTATGTTGGTAGAAAAGTTTATTGATTTTTCATTTATAGAATCAAATACTCCTAAAATTTACAAACTAAACAATAATTTAAATTTAGATATTTACCATGGAACATACACTTATACTATTGGCCCCACATATGAAACAGAATCTGAAATTCAAGAAATTATCAGTTTAGGCGGAGATGCTGTTGGAATGTCTACTTTCCCTGAATATTTAATGTGTAAAAAATTAAATATTAATCCTATTATTATATCATGTTTAACAAACTATGGAGCAGGACTAATTAATAAAAAAGTTCTTCATAAAGATGTATTAAAAAATGCGGAGAATGTTAAAACAGAGTTTAATTTATTAATTAAAAAAATTATCCAAAATATTGCACACCAAAAAAGACAGATGATATAATAATTGCTATAATTAGTATTATAATAAAAATAAATATCGTATTAATAAATCTTGACATATGCCCCATATTTTTTGTCTTATTTTTATAAGGGAATGGGATATCTGGGATAGGAACATTTAAAAAATTACATAGAGGTTCCCAGCCATCTTTAACTTGATAAACAAGCAATCTTTCTTTTGGAACAAATTCAATCACTGAGTTATTCCAATAAGTAAATTTCTCCATCCTATCATGATCATTTTTAGCGCCTTTAAATGCTCCCTTTTTTCCTAAAATCATTTTATTATGAATATCTTTTTGTAATTTAAAGGAGGTTTTAGGAATCTTAGCTAAAAATCTAAAAGTAAAACTTTTGAGAACTTGATTATTTAAAACATTCCAACTTTTTATCCAACTATTACTATCTCTAACTGTTAAAATTACTTTAGCATTAGGATAGTATTCCATTAATTCTTTATAATAATTACAACTAGGAAAATCTAAACAAGCACCATAACCATTATAAATTTCTTCCCAATCAATATTTTTTTTATACTTAAAAATCAAATTATGCCAAATTTTAGCATCTCTTTTATTCAATAAAATATTTTGCATATGATAAGAAGGTTCTCCTGTTAAACGCTCTAAAGCATACTTAAGACTTCGAGTTCCTGTTCTTCCCCATCCAGCACAAATTACTTTCATAAATAGTTAATTGAGTTTATGATTTTTATAAAATAAAGACCTTATAATTTAAAATAAGTATTACCTAAAAAAATACTTTAAATTAACTTAAAGTGTTACTTTAAATAAAATATTGACATGAATGCAATATTATGTATAACTTACTGCAGAAGTAAGGGATATTATGTTTATTCCTTATTTTAACATCTAGAGGCTATGTGAGTTTCTGGATATTTTAAATAAGTTAAGGAGAATGACAATGAAAAATGCTTTATCTAATGTTAACGGTTGGTTAGGTGGAATCGTTGGATTGTTAAAGACTGTTATTGTATTCTTTGTTTTTGCTGCAATCGTGTGGCCAACAGGCATACCTAATGTAATAGGTGGAATTATGAACCTTGTAGGTATGTTCTTAGGTGGTGGATTAGCAGGGCTTTTAGCTCTATGTGTATTTGTTTCTTTTATGGACTAATCAACCGCTTGTAAGGATATGTTGATGGGCAATCATTTGATTGCCCATGAACTACGTTCTTACAAATTAACTAGGAGGCCAAATGAAAAAAGCAATGGGAACAATCACTACTTGGTTAAATGATTTTACTGACCTACTTAAAGCACTTATCGTTTTAGGGATACTTGTTGGAATATTATACAATGATATATTTGGTGTAATAGGAGGAATCGGAAAAATGATGAATGATATTGGTGATGGAGGGTTAGCAGGATTAGTTGCCCTTGTATTGGTTGTAACATGGTGGAAAAAATAACTA
>CAYVTK010000015.1:0-10043 GCA_964454465.1 uncultured bacterium
CAGTTAAGAATATTAAATAAATATATCAAACAAGATGATTATCCTTTAATATCAGGCATTTTTTTAACTCATGCACATATTGGACATTATGCAGGTTTATTAAATTTAGGCTTAGAGGCACTTAACTTATCTAATATCCCTGTTTATGTTTTACCCCGAATGAAATCATTCCTAGAAGAAAGTTTAGTATTTAAACAATTAATTGATAATAAAAATATTATACTGCAAGATATCAGTAATGATAAAACTGTAAGGCTAACTGATGATCTAAATATTATAGCTTTTTCTGTACCACATAGAAATGAGCTTTCAGAAACAGTAGGGTATAAAATAACCACTACAAGACAATCAGTGATTTATATTCCTGATATTGATTCATGGGAAGATTGGAATATAGATATTAATATCTTAATAAAGGAGAATGATATTCTGATATTAGATGGTACTTTCTATAATAAATCTGAAATTAAAAATAGAGATATAAAAAAAATCCCTCACCCTTCTATTAGGGAGAGTATGTCTATTATGGATTCAAATACTATAGAGGAAAAAGGCAAAATATATTTCACACATTTAAATCATACAAATAGAGTTTTAGATGAAAGTTCTAAAGAATATAAGGATGTCATTACCTCTGGTTACAATATTTTAAGAGATAAGGAAATATTTGCTTTGTAATTTATTCCTATGCTATACAAAATATTTTATATAATTATTTTTTTAACATTTCTCCAGTCTAAGGAATTATCATTGCTCAATATAGAAACTATAGCCACTAACTTCCTTAATGAAAAAAACAATTATACAATAGACTCTATAGAAAATTTTAATACTATAGAAGGCTCTGCTGATATATATATTATACATCTAAATCCCATAGGTTTCATAATTTTATCTTCTGAAGATAGTACAATCCCAATTTTAGGATATAGTTATAATAGTGAAATTAAGATCAATGATTTACCAAGACAGTTAGAAGCTATCTTAAGTAGCTATCAAGAGGGTATAGAGTATGTGATAGGTAATAATATCATCCAAGATGATAAGACTTTTTATTTATTAGAAAAGTATTTGAATAATAATGATTTTATTAATAGAGATAGTAGAGAAGTTCTTCCTATGATTACGGCTAATTGGAATCAAGGAGGTGGCTGGAATAATTTTTGTCCAGGTAATTCTGTTGTTGGGTGTGTAGCTGTTGCTATGGGACAAGTAATGAATTATTGGGAGCATCCTACGCAGGGAGATGGTTATAGTCAATATTATAGTACTGATTACGGAGTGATAGGAGTAAATTTTGAAGATTACACATATGACTTCAATAATATGTATGATGATTACCCTACAGAAGATTCACAATTATTATTATTTCATGCAGGAGTGGCTGTACATATGAATTATACTCCTTGGGCATCTGGAGCATCAGTTTGCTGGGAAGGTCCTTCAGCTCAGAATGCATTAGATGAACATTTTGGTTATAATGATGATATTACGTGTGAGGTTAAGATTAATTATACAGATGAAGAATGGGGATCTCTTATAAAGGATCAACTAGATAGAGGTTGGCCAATGGTATATAGGGGTTATTCTGAAGATGCAGGACATGCCTGGAATATTGATGGATATCAAAATGATTATTACCATTGTAATTGGGGTTGGGGTGGCTATGCAAATGGCTATTTTTATTTTGATAATCTTAATGCAGGTGGATATAACTTTATTGAAAGCCAAGCTGCATTATTAAATATAGTACCTGAAATTTTCAATAATCCTACAGCGTTATTTGATTTTCAAAAAAATGATTTAACAGTAGAATTTTATGATCTATCCAATGTTGTAAATGAAGATGAAATAATTTCTTGGGAATGGGATTTTGGCGATGGGAATATTTCATTTGAACCATATCCTTTCCATACTTATGAGCACTATGGTTCCTATGATGTAATGTTAACTATAATGAGTGAATATGGGTTGTATAGTGAACCCCATCTTGAAGTAATAAATATCCTTGATTTACTAGGAGATATAAACTTAGATAACCTTATTGATGTTATTGATGTTGTGTTATTAGTTGACTTTATTCTAAATAATGATAATATTAATCAAAATTTTGAGATGTATGATTTAAATGCAGATTCTCAAATTGATGTTTTAGATGTTATCTCATTAATACAGATTATAATTAATTAACTATAATCTCAAATTAAAATATGAAAGAATTTAGTTTACTTTTATCTGATCAAGAATTATACTCTGCACATCATACAATTACATATATTTTATTATTTGTATGGGTTGTTGTATGTGCTATTGGATATAAGTTTAATAATCATAATATATATAAAAAAAGAATCACAATATTTTTAATATTCTTTAGTTTTTTACAAGAGATTTTTGATTACTGTAATAGATTTTTATTAAATAATCTCTATGCTGTTAATATTCAAACAGATTTACCTTTACAATTATGTCATGTTGCTTATTGGTTCTCAGTTTTATGCTTGTTTTTTGAATTATACAATACAAAACATAAACAATTCTATTTTAATTGTGCTTATTTTTTAGGTTTTAGTGGTGCGCTACAAGGGATTATTACTGTTGATTTAACAGGTATTTATACCTTCTATGATATGCTTTCTTTGCATCTACAACACTCTTTAATTATATTAAATTTACTATGGTTGATATTTGCTTATAACCTTAGATTTAATCAGAGAGGAATATTACAAGCATTTTTATTTACAAATTGTTTGATTCTTTTTGTTGGGTTAATAAACTATGTTCTAGATTCAAATTATATGTTTTTATGTGCCCCTCCTGATGTTGATAATCCTTTTTTAATAGGAGGATGGCCATATTATTTACTTGTTCTTGAAATAATATTTTTTCTTTATGGATATTTACTATTGGTTCCATTTTTATTAATAAAATACTTAAATAAAAATAAATGAGATAGTATATTTATATATGGGTAAAACTACTATAATACAATTGAAAAAAAATATGAAGTGTAGTATATGCAGTTGTGGAATTAGTAAGAAACTTCCTTATTGTGATAATAGCCATAGAGATTACAATAAACATAATAATACTAATTATAAATCTGTTAAAGTTTATCTTTTAGATGATGAAAAAATAAAAATTTCTTGTAGTAATTGGAATAAAGATGAGTAATAGAAATATATTAAATAGTATCAAATTAAAGAGGGTAATATGCCAGGAAAATATTTTTCATTAAATGAGGTTCCATTAGGAACAAAAATGATAATTAAAAAAACAAAAGAAGAAGTTGAATTAGTGGAAATTCAAAATTTTCCAACAACTTTTATTGTTTCTACAGCAAATGGAATGAGGGATACCTATCTAACTCATGAAGTTGATATAATAGATTGGCCAAAAGAAATTTAGTATTGAATTGTTTCATTATAAAAAATAGAATTAATTTATGCTTTATATTTATGGTGGCTGTAGCTCAGTTGGTTAGAGCGAAGGATTGTGGTTCCTTAGGCCGTGGGTTCGATTCCCATCAGCCACCCAAAATTATTTAATACCCCTGTAGCTCAATTGGATAGAGCACTGGACTTCGGATCCAGGTGTTGGGGGTTCAAATCCTCCCGGGGGTACAAAAAAAAGGACTTTAGATGAGTAAAAAAATATCATTAAATCAAATTAAAAAATATCGTAAGGATTTTGATTCTTGCTTACCATATGAATCCTCTATGAACGCATTAACACGTTCAAAATTGGAAGATGTTACTATGGATTGGGAAACTTTTAGAACAATTGACCATACATATTCAGATGTCATATCTACGGAGATGAAAAAAGTTACTAATCAAAAAGCAAGTGGAAGATGTTGGGGCTTTGCTGCTCTGAATCTTATGCGAATTGAACTTGCAAGAAAATACAATCTAGGTGATTTTGAATTTTCTCAAAGTTATTTTATGTTTTTTGATAAACTAGAAAAAGCTAACTATTTTTTAGAAAATATATTGTTAACGTTAGATGAATCATCTGATAGCAGATTAATTTCTTGGTTAGTCTCAAGTCCTATCCAGGATGGAGGACAATGGGATATGTTTGTTAATTTGATGGAAAAATATGGTATTGTTCCTCAGTCAGTAATGCCAGAGAGTTTTCATACAAGTAGTTCGAGATCTATGAATCAATTAATTACAAGGCAATTAAGAAAGTTTGCTAGTATTTTAAGAAGAGAAAATGCTAAAGGTACCAGTCTGGATAAACTTAGAAAAATGAAATTAAATATGATGGAAGTAATCTATAATATGCTATGTATGTTTATAGGGAAACCTCCTGAAATTTTTGATTGGCAAGTTAGAGATAAAAAAAATAAATTTTTACGATTTAATAATATTACTCCACTTAATTTTTATAAAAATAATGTTGGAATTAATTTAGAAGATAAAGTTTGTTTAATTCATTGTCCCATGGATGCTAAGAAATTTAACGAATTATATACGATTAAATATTTGGGAAATGTTCTGGAAGGCCAGATTATTAAATATTTAAATATTGATATAGATGACATGAAAAAATATGCGATTAAATCATTAAAAAATAATGAACCGGTATGGTTTGGATGTGATGTTGGTAAAATGTTTCATAGAGATGTAGGTGTTATGGATACAAAATTGTATAACTATGAATTAACTTTTGGTACTGATTCTGATATGGATAAGCCGACAAGATTAGAATATGGTGATAGTCAAATGACTCATGCAATGCTATTTACAGGTGTAGATATTAGAGATAAAAAACCTGTAAAATGGAGAGTTGAAAATAGCTGGGGTGCAAAAGGAGGCTGTAAGGGTTATTATCTTATGACGGATCAATGGTTTGACGAATATAATTATGAGGTTGTAATTGATAAGAAATATCTTCCGCTAAAAATTAAAAAATTATTTGATAAAAAACCAGTTTCCCTAAATCCTTGGGATCCAATGGGTGCTCTAGCAAAGTAGAATTAATAAATTATTAAGGAGTATGGGCCCATAACTCCTTAATAAGCTGCCAATACTATTTTAAAGCATTAACAACTTGATTTTCTTTCATGTCAAAGATTTCTTTTAGAACTTTTTCATCTTCTATTATTGCCATTTTAGATATATAATCCCATGCGGCAATATTAATTGTATGGTCCGGTTTCCAATTTCTATTGAAATATGCTTCAGCTCTTTTTAATTCACTTTCTGTATATTTAACAATAGATTTAGATATCTCTAACTCTGCTGTATTAGTAATAGAACTATGATCTTTGATATTCTCTATATTATCTTCAATTTTAACAACAGATTCTGTTTCTGTACTTATTATTTCAGAGCTTAGAGATGTAGTACTTATTTCAGGATTCATTTTCAAGTATATGAAAAATATGAATACTGAAAACAATGCTATAATAGAAATCATTTGTTCTTTTACTTTTCTTTTTCTCATTGATTTTCCTTTCATTTATTAGTTTTAGGGTTTGCTTTTTATACTCTATAATAATTGGAAAGTTTCCATTATTAGTATAAAGAATAAAATCCTGGGTAATTAATTATGATTGTATTATAATTGATTGTATGTCTAGGTATATCTTATTAGTATTATCAATTATTTTTTGTTTTATTGGTATAAAAATGCTTATGCATAAAACAGGAGACCATGACCATGATTTTATATTTAAAATTATGGGCCTGATTATTCTTCTACCATTTTTTTTTCTACTTCTAAGTGCATTAAGAATTACGGGTTAAAGTTTATGATAAAAATAAATATAGAATATTGCGAAAAGTGAAATTATGAGCCAGAATTTGATCGTGTATCAAAAATAATTTTGTCTTTTAAAGATAATGTTGAAATTATTGGAAATTGTAATCCTCCAAGGACAGGATCTTTTGAGGTCCTTTTCAATGAGAAATTAGTTTTTTCAAAATTAAATTCAGGTAGTTTCCCTAAGCCAGAAGAAATATATTCCTGGTTTAGTTAAAATGAGTGTAAATTATTATATCCAAAAAATAGTAGATTAATTTTCAAATGGAACCAGAAGATATTAAAAATATAAAAGTTGATTTTAAAGCAAATCCTAAGCAAGTTAGATTTTTTATTTTATCCTTTCTAGCTATATTTATATTATCTTTATCTTTTTATACGGTAGATGCTAATGAAAATGCTGTTATCCTTCGTTTAGGTAAATACTATGCTACAACCGATCCAGGCCTCCAATTTAAAATGCCTTTCTTAGATCAAGTTTATAAAGTTAAAGTTGATTATCAATATAAAAAAGAGTTTGGTTTTAGGACTGTTAAATCTGATAAAAAATCACAATTCAGAAGTAGAGGCCTTGAAGATGAATCTTGGATGTTAACTGGAGATTTAAAAATTGCAGAAGTAAAATGGGTAGTTCAATATAAAATTAAAGATGCTAGGGATTATTTATTTAATGTTAAGAATACAGATAACACAATTGTAGATGTTTCAGAGGCCTCAATGCAGTTAATGATTGGAGATAGATCTTTTAATGAAGTTTTACAAACAGAACGAGTCAATATTGCAATGGAAGCTAAAGAATATATGCAAGAATTATTAGATAAATATGGGACTGGTGTTTCAATTCAACTTGTTCAACTACAAGGAGTTGTCCCTCCAGAACCTGTTTCAGATTCATTCAATGAAGTTAATAGAGCAAAACAAGATCAGGAAACTCTAATAAATGAGGCTTTACAAGAATACAATAAAATTATCTATAAAGTTGAAGGGGATGCTCAGAAAATGCTAACTGAAGCTGAAGGCTATGCAGTTGAAAGAGTAAATAATGCTCTTGGAGATGCAAACTTATATGAGTCAATATTAGTTGAGTATACAAAGTATCCGCAGGTTACAAAGGATAGATTGTATATTGAAACGATGAAAGCAGTTCTTTCAAATAATAAAAATAAAATTATTGTTGATAAAGATATTGAAAATTTAGTTCCATTTTTAGAAAAAAATAATATTAGAATTAAATGAAAATTAATAATTATATAAAGTTTTTTTTCATTGCTTTAATTGTAGTGTTGTCAAATTCATTTTATATTGTCAATGAAAGAGAACAAGCTATAATAACTCAGTTTGGAAAACCGTTAGGTGATGCAAAAATCAAATCAGGCCTCTATTTTAAAATTCCATTAATTCATACTGTTCTGAAATTTGATAAAAGAATATTAGAATGGGATGGTGCTGCTAATGAAATTCCTACAAAAGATAATAAATATATATTTATAGATACATTTGCACGTTGGAAAATCTCTAATTCATTGCAGTTTTATAAATCAGCAAAGAATGAAATGTTAGCACAATCTAGATTAGATGATATTATTGATGGTGCTGTTAGAGATGAAATTTCTAACTGATTTATGTCTGAAATTATAAGATCTTCAGATAGAAAGATGGAAGTTTATGATACTGAAGTGAAAAATGAAGCTGAAGAACAAGAAATTTTAAAAGAAGGTGCTAGAGAAGAGATTATTTTATCAATTCTAGAAAGCGTTGAAGGTAAGCTAGAAGATTTGAATATTGGGATATCTATTGTAGATGTGCAAATTAAAAGAGTGTCATATAATAGGCAGGTGCAAGATAAATTATTTAATAGAATGATTTCTGAACAAAATATGATAGCGGAAAAATATAGAGCTCAAGGAGAAGGACGAAAACAAGAGATTCTTGGAAAACAAATACAAAAAGAAAAAGAGCTGATTTCTCAAGCATATCTGGAATCACAGGAAATTATTGGTAAGGCTGATGCAAAGGCTATGGATATTTATGCCACAGCATATAGCAAAGATCCAGGATTTTACAATTATTACAAAACTTTGGAAACATACAAGGAAACTTTAGATCCATCCACTTTATTTATTTTATCAACAAATAATAAATTTTTACAATTTATTGAAAAATAAAAAAAGTATTCCAAAACACCTCTGTTTTATATATGTTTAGCATATACAAAAAGTTACATTATTATAATTTGTAATTGAGACTAGTATAATTAGTTTTGTTATAGTTTGCTAGATTTGCTAGTAGTGAAAGATTATATATGATGAAAAATTATATAATATTATTTTTTTTATGTCTATTGCAAGCACAAGGACATATCAATAATGAAACAGGGTGGAATTTTTATAGTTCTCCAGAGCAGTCTTTTTATATTTTTGATGATATTGAAATAGATGGGCAGATTGCTGTAGGAGATGGTTGGTATCCAACCAATTCATCTGCCTCTTCTTGTCTTGAAAATCCTTATTCTTGTGATGTTGTTGGGGCATTTTTAAATGATGTTTGTGTTGGCTGGGTCTATGCTGACTCTGGGGGCTATACAACCCTTCCTATTATGGGAATTCAATCAGGAGACCCAACAACTAACAGCTATTGTTCATCTGGAGATATTCCTCAAATTAAAATTTATGATTCCTCTGTAGGCTCTATATTAGAGATTCTAGCATCTGATGAAATTCCAGGATGGGAATCTAATATAGTATCCCATATTCAAAATATTAGTTTTGCTAATAATGGTATATATGAACAAAATACAAGTTGGAGCTACTATCAAAGCTCTGCCCAGTCATTTTATATTTTTGAAGATATAATAATCAATGAAAATATTAATGTTGAATCACAGGATATCATAGGTGCATTTAAAAATAATGTTTGTGTTGGTTGGATAAATATTAATTCTGAAGGCTACACTTCTGTTCCAGTTATGGGTATTGAAGAAGATGGAGTGTATCCTAATTATATGGAAGAAGGGGATATCCCAGATTTTAAAATCTATGACTATTCTGAAAATAATTTTTTTAATTTAGTCTCTTCTTTAGATGAAGGCTTCCCTGGCTGGTCTTTAAACCAGTATTATATTATTGAAGGAACTAGCTTTGCTTTTCCAGATATTGTATATGGTTGTACTGACACTAATGCTTGTAATTTTAATGAATATGCTAATAGCGATGATGGATCTTGCCTGTATAATGATTGTTTAGATGAGTGTGGTGGTGCTGCAGTTATTGATGATTGTGGTGTATGTGAAGGTGGTAATGCGGATCAAGATTGTGCTGGTGTTTGTTTTGGTGACGCAGTAATTGATGAGTGTGATGTATGCTCAGAGGGAACCACAGGCCTTATATTTAATGCGGATCAAGATTGTGCAGGTGTTTGTTTTGGTGATGCCGTGATTGATGATTGTGGTGTATGTTCAGAGGGAACCACAGGCCTTATATTTAACGCAGATCAAGATTGTAATGGTGAATGTTTTGGTGATGCTGTGGTTGATGAGTGTGGTATATGTGATGGTCAAAACGCGAATCAGGATTGTACTGGTGAATGTTTTGGTGATGCCGTGATTGATGAGTGTGGTGTATGTGATGGATCCGGTTTAAATGAATATGGTTGTTGTGGTGATATTATTACAGATGAATGTGGTATTTGTGGTGGTAATGGAATCCTTCCTGGTGGGTGTGATTGCGATGAAACAGGAACATATTACTATGATTGCGCAGGTGTTTGTGGTGGAAATGCTGATTATTTTAATTATTGTTTTGATGAAGATGGAGATGGATATGGAAATCCTTTTATTGAAAATGTTTTTTGTGATACCTCCGTAGAAGAAAACTGGATTTTAGATTGTACTGATTTAGATGATACAACATACTGTGAAAGTAATATTTATGATGAATGTAGTATTTGTGATGGAGATGGGTATGCTGCAGATTGTATTGCTACAGATGATTGTGAAAATATGGATTGTTCAGGAGCTTGTTTTGGTGATGCTGTGATTGATGAGTGCGATGTATGTGATGGCCCAGGATTAAATGAATATGGCTGTTGTGGTGATACTATTACAGATGAATGCGGTGTTTGTGGTGGTAATGGTATTCTTCCTGGTGGATGCAATTGTGATGAAAATGGCACATATTATTATGACTGTGCTGGTGAGTGTGGTGGATCCGCAGTTTTAGATGAATGTGATGTGTGTGATGGTAACAATGCTGACCAAGATTGTAATGGTGAAT
>CAYVTK010000016.1:0-9863 GCA_964454465.1 uncultured bacterium
CCGGTTCAGGCCAAGATATTGTAGGTCTTAGGGCAACATATAGTGATGATAAATTGTATGCATCGCTAGATTTAGAGGGATCATGCTGTGATGATGGGAGTTTTTTTGGACCTTGGAATTTATATGCAATAGCCATTGTAAATCCTGATGCAGAAAATCCTGTAGCTTATGCTTATGGCTATGGAAACGGTGGTTTTGGCCAACTTTATCCTGCAATTTATAAAATTGATGGAGATTTAACAACTGGTGAAGTTGGTGGATTTGAGGTGTTAAGTGAAAATTTTAATTATTCTACATCTGGAAATAGTTTACAGGCTACATCTTTATTAAGCATTATTACTAATGATGCAGATTGGGGCGAATGGCCAAACTCTTTTAATGGAGTTGCGCTGGTTGGTACTACTGTATCAGCTGGATTAGATGGACTTGATATTGCCGTTGATCTTTTAGATACTTCTGATCTTGGTGTTTTTATAATGTCCACCCAAACTCAAAATGGTAATATCGCACCTATATTAAGCGAACCTTCTTTTGATAGTGCTACAGGGACGCTTTCAGTAACATATAGTGATGCAGATAATAATTTAGCTACTATGCATGAGGTAATAGTAGAGGATATGGTATTTATAATGGTCCCAGATAGCCACACATATAGTGAGGGTGTGGTGTTTAGTGCTTATGTAGGTGGTGGTAGTGAAGCTCAACTAAATTTTAGTGATGGTTCTGATATGGTCAGTTTAGAAGTTGATCTGGGTGGTTCTGGTGGTGGTTGTCAGTTACCAGGAGACGCTAATGAAGATACGACAATTAATGTTTTAGATGTAGTTCTCACTGTTAATCTGATTTTATGTGCCGATTGCCCGGATAACTATAATAGTTGCTCAGATTTAAATAGTGATGGTACTATTAATGTGCTAGATGTCGTATCCTTAGTTAATCTGATTTTGGGTACTAATTAAATTATATTATTGAAAAAATAAGCTTTAATAAAAAAGCCTCTGATATATCATACATATCAAGAGGCTTTTTTTAAAACAATTTATACTATTATTTAATCAATCATTTCACTATCAGCTAAAACATCATCTAGGTTTAATTCTCCAGATTTTCCAAGATCTTTGGCTAATTGTATAATGCTTTGTTGTGCTCCTTCTGCATCTTTTTTAGAAAGAGGTGCTGTAATTGGGGTATACATTTTTTGCTTTCTTGTAGGTAAAAAAGAAATAATATGATCAACTGTTGATTGTTCATACCCCTTTAACGCTTTTGCCAAGAGATCCACATCTAGTTCTGGATTTTTCCAAAATGCTCTCATAATATGATCTTGCATTTCCAATAAATCATCAAAAGATAGAAAATATTTTTTAACTTCTATATATAAATCAGGGTCATCCTGAGATATTTGATGTAAATACTGTTCTGATTCATCAATAGACATTTGATTTAATAATTCAGCAATACTTTTAGCTCCACCACGACTAAATTCTTTAGGCCCTGGAATAAAAGAAATTTTCTTTTTTAATTCATTAGCAATATTTACAACACCCTCTAGTGGAATTTCACTTAATTCTGCAAATTCTATAATAATATTATGCTTAACTTGATTAGAAAATCTATTTAAAATATTAAATTTACGTTCTTCTGAAAACTGATCAAGGGCTAGAGCAATAACTTTTGGAGACTCTGTATTAATTAAATAATAAACCTGCTCATCATTTAAATCATCTAAAAATGAAAATAGTCGTTTTGATTTGCTAGATTCACGATATTTCTGAGTCATCATTTTGAAATAAAACTCTTCTAAAATAGCTTGCTTCAAATCTGATGAAATATTTTTTAATTCTTTACTGCGAACTCTAATTTTCAGAATATTGCTTTCTGATAAATTTTGAAACATTGTTAAGGCTAAAGATTCACCTAAAATCTGAAACAATATTGCTGCCTTATCAAGACCTGGCAGTGTATCTAATGTATTATTATCTATACTCATAAAATCTACCTATTATAATTATTATTTTTCTGCATCATTGGCGTTATCATCGGTTGTATCTTCACCTTCTGTTTCTAGCCAATCTTGTACAATTTGATTCGCACCATCTTTTTGACTCACACTCATCGCAACAGCTGATTGACGTAATGATTTTAATTCTGAACGAACAACATCACTATTCTCAGTTGCATGTGTTTTATCAAAATCTATAGCTTCCGAAGTATCGGGCATATCGCTTTTTGAAACAATAGGATTATCTGAAGATGCAGTTTTGGGTCCATCAGTATCAGCCGAAGGTTTATTTGTCTTAGGTTTTAAATAAACAGGCTGTCTTCCTTTTAATACAAATAAAAGAACTGTCCCTAATAACACAATAATAACTCCTAAGGCGCCCCATAATAAACCAGATCCCCCTTTAGAGCCCCTATCAATATCAGAACCAGCACCTAATAAATCTTTATCAGCATTTGTATCCATGCCGGTTTTAATAATATCAATCAACTTATCTGTTAATTCAGTAGAAGATTCAATCCTGCCTCTTACGGCCTCATCTAGTTTAATTGATGTAATTAAATATAATGAGTCTTGTTTTTTCCTATATTCTTTTTCAATTTTTTCCAGGCTAAGCATACGCAAAGAGTCAGATATTTGACGTGATCTTTCTCTTTGTCGCGCCTGTGATTCCCATTCACTACGCGCATCTTCTGATAATGCCAATTGTTTTTCAAGCTCATCAAATTTCCAATTTAAAATTTGTGTTTCGGCATCGCGTTTATCTGCTTCCAACTCTTCAATTTTTAATAATAAATCTTGATAATTAGAGTTTGTTCTGCTACTCATATTCATCGTTTCAAAGCGAATACAATCTTCACAATCCATAATTTCTGGTATGGATTCATTGACTAATCTAGTAATATTTTGTTTTAATGATCCAGATGCAACTGATTCTTCTAAGTAAATAGCAATATCTAATCCATATAATAAATATTTATCTGTTGAATAATTATATGTATTGCTTGTTGGCTTTTTAATGTTTTGTGGAATTGTAGGTAATAAGCCTGGAATAGGACTGTAATAACCTTTTTCTATACTATTTTGTGTTTGTTTTTCTTGTCCCTCTAACATAGAAAATCCCTTAAGATCCATACGCGCATTAACAATAATTACATATTGGGATTGATCCAAAAGTTTATTAATTGTTACGTTAACTTTATCGCGTATTGCATTTTCAACATTAATCTTCTGCGTAATTAATTCAACATTTTGAGATAATAAAATGCTAAATGTTGACAGTATAATAAAAAATATTTTTCTAAAATGATTCATGTTTTCTCCCACTAAATTCAATTTTGACTGAATACGATTTTAATTCGTCTATTTAATTTTTTTTGTTCTTCTGTTGTATTGTTTTCCATAATTACAGAATCATTAACTTGCCCGCTTCTCACATCATACCATGATAGATTTGCTGGCCATCTATCTGCATACCCCGAGGCCTGTAATTTACCAGAATTTACACCAATATCAATTAAATAATTTACAACTTTTGATGCTCTAGCTGAAGATAATTCCCAGTTTGTTGGAAAAATATGCGATAGTCCGTCTGGAATAGGGTCAGAATCAGTATGGCCTTCTACAGTAACTAGTCGAGGATCATCCGATTGGGCTAGTACTTTTTCTGCTGCCAAATCTAATACTTGAACCAATTTATCATGTAATTTTGTGCTAGCTGATTTAAAACAAATATCTCCATCAATTTCTAGGGTCACACCTCTAGGATCTCTAGATACTTTTGCTTGGTCTTCAATATCTAGTTCTTCAACAATCTCTTCGAACTCTTTGGTAATTTCATTAAAAGATTTTAATTCTGGCTTATCGCCCATTCCATCTTGTAATTGTGATATTTTAACAGGATCAATAGTGGACATAGAAAATAATAATACAAAAAATGCAAACAAAAGGGTCATCATGTCTGCATAGGTAAGCAACCAAGACTGTTCCTCTTTAATAGCCCCTACAGCTTCATCTATTTGTTGTTCAAGATTTTCTTTACTCATTATCGTTAAAATGCTTTAGCCTTAATTCTGTTGGTATATATGCTGTTAGCTTATCTTTAACATCAATAGGATGTTTTTTCTGATGCAATAAACAGATGCCTTCAATCATTAATTGAAAGGCCTGTACATTTTCTTTATTTCTAGATTTAATTTTTTCTGCAAAAGGATTAAAAATTAAGTTGGCCAAAATCGTTCCATAAAAAGTCGTAATTAATGCAACACCCATGGCTGGGCCAATATTACCTATTCCATCATCTGAATTGCCCATGCCAAATAACATAAATACCAGACCAATCAAAGTTCCAACCATACCAAAGGCCGGAGAAAATAGTCCCATTGTCTTCATAAGCTCAGATTCATGAAGTTCTCGCCTATATCTAAATGCCTCTCTTTGTTCTAAAATTTCACGCAAATCCTCTAATGAAATGCCCTGTGTGACAAATGTAACTCCATCTTGTAAAAAGGGCTGTTTAATATTCGATATTTCTTTTTCAAGTTCAGAGGGCCCTTTTCGATTGACTGTTGCTAAATCAATAAGAGTTTGAACTAATTCTTCTAGCTGAAATTTAGGTTTTTGAAATGCAAATTTAATAATCATAAACACACGCTTAACTTCATGAAGTCGAAAGGCAACGGCGGTTGCTGCAAGCGTGCCGCCTAATACAATCATAATACTAGAAGGACTCCAAAATTTTAACATTGATATGCCGCCACTGGCAGCTTCTAAAAACATAGAAACAAAAATTAATGATGTTCCTATAACTAAACCTAATATTGTGGCTAAATCCATTCTTGCTCCTTATTTCTAATTATTTATTCCGGTAATTTATCAAGCTTGACCGTTGTGTTATCTTTGACATCTAAAAGCACACTGCGCACTTCATCATATTCCGGATCTAATTTTAATGCAATATTCCAGTTAATTGTTGCCCTTTTATAATCTCCCATACGATAATAAATAGTTCCTTTTCTTGCATAGGCAATTGCTAAATCCGGTAAAATATTAATTGCTTTCTCTGTTTCTTCAAGTGCAATTTGAAAATCTGCATTGTAATATGCTTTTAATGAACGTGATAAAAATTTCATTGCATCATTTAGGTTGCTTTGTCTGATTTTATCATCTAAAATCACTATACTTAATGAATCTTCTAAAAAGTTAATATAACGATGTAATCCCTCGTTGGTATTAAGCGCGGTATTATAATATTGGTTTTGCATTTCTAATGAATCTTCAAGAGCATGAATAAAAAAGTTGGCCTGATTCATTAAGGAATCAACAGAGGCATCATAAGGAATCTGATTATAAATATTTGATAACTCTGGAACCGCTGTTTTCAATGTGCCTCTTGCACGTCTTGGAATTATAATTTGCATCCCAAGAGCTAAGGCAGGGGCATCCGAAAACAATAAACTTCCATTGTCCCATTCATTTACCTTTGCAAAATTTTCAAAATGGGTGATACCCGCATGCAAAGTAAAGGCGGAACTAAAAGGGATTAAGGTGCCCACATGTAGGCCTCCATCAAACTCCATTAACAGCTGAATACCTCCTTGGGATTGCATCCATGGTGTGTGTAGTCGCACACCCATAAAAAATTCTTGTCCTGAATCAGATAAATAATTTATATCTGTATGTTTGTGTGAGTCTGAAGAAATATATCCTGTTCCTAAACCAAAAGAATAGTCAAACTTGTACTTATGATTCAATTGATGAGAATAAGAAAATAATGAGAAAAGTGACACTCTATGTGGGGATTCTGTAGTATACAACATGTCATGTACGCCTATATCAATGGTAATGTTATTGCCTTTGAAAACACTTTTGTGTAAATGAAAACTAAGATAGGGATCAGAAACTGTTGTTTCTCCTAATTTTAAAAATTTATGGTTTGTGTTGTAAGACAAACCTACATGATAGCCGTTTGCTAAAATTCCCTGTACATAAGCAGATGATGAATAATTTAAATCTGAATAATGTGTTACTTCTCCACTAAAGCCAACAATATATTGATTATAAGAAGATGTGGAAGAGACACCGGGTAACCTTAAAACTGATCCAGGCCTAGAAAATGCGACCCGTGCATTTCCAAACATAACAGATAACATACAGAACAGAACAATATATTTAAAATATGTAAATTTATTCATATGTCTCCCAATCGATGCGATAAGAATAGCTTATAAATGGGCCAAAATCACTGGGAATCATTACGGAAAATGAGCCTGTCTCATTTGGATATAGCGAAGAGTTTGAGACGGCACCATGCTCAAATGCAACCGTTGAACCTTCTATAAACACAGTATAGTCTTTTGTTGTGGTATTATAATTTTCATTTTTATACACCGTGAATGTTATTTTTGAAAAATCGGCTCTTTTCATACCTTTGTTTTGCACTTCTCCAGAAATCATTGTGTTATAAGCTCCATCCCGTGTTTCAAAAAGTTCGCTAGATAAAACAACTTCAGCCGCAAGTTGGTCTTGTTGTTTCTGTATGTAGTCATCAGCTGGAATTTCTAACAAATTGTTATCTATTTCAACATCCATTACAGATGGTGTGGCATCAACAATTTGGGTAATGCTATTCACATCAACAGATAGGACTCCTATTTTTGTCTCAATTTGCAACCAATAATTATCTTGGTGGGTAATGTTCCCTATAAGTGTGGTGCCATTATCAAGTACAATTTTTTTACTATATTTAAATTCGTCGCGTTCTTGGTTTTGTGGAATTGCAGCATTATTTAGTCTTTCTTCTAAATATTGAATTTGAGAGCGTAATTCTGCAATTTCTAGAGAATGTGCTGCAATCACACTTAAATCTGGGTTGGATTGTATTGTTTTATCATACTCGTTTTTTGCTTTAACTTTTTGAGATTGATGTTTTGCAGACTTGCCTTTTTTTGATTTACACTTTTTAGTTTTGCACTTTTTGGCTTTACAGACGTTTGTTTCTGTACAGTTTGTATTACATCTCTTTTGTTTGATACAACCTTTGTTTGTTGCACAGCTTTGACCTAAAAACAGTATGAATAGGATAAAAATGAGTTGTTTTGTTATGGTTTTCAAATCCACTTCCTTTATTTAGATTGAATTTTGTAGAATGCGCACTCTTGAAGATATTAATAATAGTGTTGAAATTACAAGAAATATCTAACTATTTTTATTATTAAATTATGTTATATTTCCGTAGGCTAATTTTATGAAAATTAATTTATTAAAATCTAAAATTCACAGAGCAACTGTAACTACAGCAAATCTAGACTATGTTGGCTCTATTAGTATTGATAAAATGTTGATGGAGGCTGCCAATATTCATGATTTTGAGGAGGTGCACGTTTTAAATGTTACCAATGGGCAAAGGTTGATTACGTATGCAATTCCTGCTGATAAAAATTCAGGAGAAATTTGTATTAATGGGGCTGCAGCACATTTAGTATCAAAGGGAGATATTGTGATTATTGTAGCATATGGTTCTGTTAATGAATCTGATGCAGCAAAATATACTCCGAGCATTGTACATGTCAATGAACAAAATGAACTTGTTTTGTGAAAAAGTTTACAGTACAAGATATTAAAGATTTTAAACGTTCAGAGACCTCTTTTGCAACTCTTACAGCATATGATTATAATTCTGGCTGTATATTAGATGCTGCTGGAATTCCTTTAATTTTAGTTGGAGATAGTGCCTCGATGACAATGTATGGATATGACACAACCTTGCCTGTGTCTATGGATGAAATGTTATTGATTGTTAAAGCTGTAGCGCGGGGAGCAAAACAGTCTTTAGTGGTAGCTGATATGCCTTTTTTATCTTACCAACCATCTATTGAAACAACAATTAAAAGTGCTGGGTTATTTATGAAAGATGGTGGCGCAGGAGCTGTGAAGTTAGAAGGTGGGCGGCGTATTATGAAAAATATTAGCACATTGGTAGAACATGGTATTCCAGTGCTTGGACATGTTGGTTTAACACCTCAATCCTTCCATCAAATGTCTGGCTATAAAATGCAAGGGAAAACACCGCAAGATGCACAAAGCATTATTGATGATGCGATGGCGGTACAAGATGCGGGGGCTTTTGGGGTGGTTCTAGAGTGTGTGCCTGAAAATCTAGCAACACAAATTACACAAAAATTACAAATTCCAACCATTGGTATCGGATCAGGAAATACATGTGATGGGCAAATACAGGTGTTTCATGATATCATGGGATTAATGAAGAATAAACCTCCTAAGCATGCAAAACAATATGATACACTATATACCAGCATGTTAAATATTGTTAAACGCTATAAAGATGATGTTGAACAATTATAAATGAAAATTATAAAAACTGCGGCTGAATTTTCTTCTTGGAGAAATAATCAATCACAAACTGTTGGATTTGTCCCAACATTAGGAGCATTACATCGGGGACATTTATCATTAATTGAAACATCTAAAAAGCATTGTGCCCTTACTGTTGTCTCTATTTTTTTAAATCCTACACAATTTGCAAAAAATGAAGATTTAGATTCTTATCCTGATACTTTGGATGATGATATTGAAAATTTAGAAAATCTATATGTTGATATATTGTTTCTTCCAAATAAACAAGAAATGTATGATCATGTGGCCGCTGTAAAGGTTCCTGATAGCAAAATTTTTAATCAATTAGAAGGTGCTTCTAGACCACACTTTTTTTATGGTGTAACAACAATTGTGGCAAAGCTATTTAATGTGGTGTCCCCTACCCATACATTTTTTGGGGAGAAAGATGCTCAACAATTATGCATTATTAAGCAGATGATTAGTGATATGAAATATCCTATTACATTAATTTCTTGTCCAACAGTGCGCGATAACAATGGGCTGGCATTAAGTTCTAGAAATGTGTATCTCACAATATCAGAACAAAATAAAGCAGGGATTATCTATAGGGGGTTAATGCATATTAAAGATGCATTAAAGAGAGATCAAAAAAATTCTGCTGTTTTAAAGCAGACATTTACAACCATCTTAAGCCAAGTACCTGAAATACAAATTGATTATATCTCAATTGCATGTGCAAAAACCTTAGAAGAGGTTGATATTATAAATGATAGAAAATTATTAATCAGTACAGCTGTATTCTTTAATGATGTGCGTCTAATTGATAATTTCACTTATCAATCTTCAACATAGTGTGTCCCTCTGCTTTCACGGGCTTCTATGCTTGCTGAAATAATTGCTAGGGCTGTTTGTGCTCCATTACGCAATGCAATAATATTAGAATCTAAGCGGCTGTTTTGATAAAGCTGTTCTACATCAGACTGCAGGTTTCTTAAAATATGCATAGCAGAGTGTAATTTTTCCTGTGACCGGATTAAACCTGCTAAATTCCACATTGTATTTTTAATTGTTAGCCATTCTTGTGCAATTCTTGCACGATCTACTTGTGCGTTGCCCTGCTGCCATGGATCCATGGGTGGAAAATAATCAGCATCATCTTTATCTTCAATGGCATCCTGTCCTGCAAAATAACCCCACACTAAACACTCTAAAAGCGATGTGCTAGCTAAACGATTGGCTCCATGTAAACCACTACATGCAATCTCACCAATGGCATACAAGCGTTTTAAAGATGTTTTACCTACCAAATTTACACCCACTCCACCACAACTATAATGGGCTGCTGGAACAATTGGAATAGATTCGCTGGTAATATCAATACCCTTAGATAAACAATATCCATAAATTGTGGGAAAACGTTTTTGAGTCCATGCCGCTTCTTGATGCGTGATATCTAAAAACATACAATCTGCTTCATCTTTAATCATCTGCATATGAATTGCAC
>CAYVTK010000017.1:0-9798 GCA_964454465.1 uncultured bacterium
CGAAAAAGCATATATGAAAAACCCTATCAAGGGGGTGGGTCATATATATAAGAGTAAATACTAAAATGCCTATATTTTAGAAAGTCTCTTAATTGAAAATTCTTAGCATTCTAATATTATTTTTTAAGATTTTGTTGTAAATTTAAACAATCAATACTTACAGGAGGATTTATGCAATATAAAAAATCATTTATCTTAATTGCTGCTATTTTCTTTGTGAACTCTTTATCTGCTCAAGTATTTAAAGAAGTTTATGAGAATCCTAATTTTGATAAGCAAACACAAAATCATAAAAAAGTAGCAATTTTACCTTTTACTGTTATTTTAGCTGATAAGGCATTACCTGAAGGAATAACAACTAAAGAATTAAATGCACAGCAAGAAGATGAAGGTAGATCATATCAATCATCAGTTTTTGCAAGATTTTTAAAAAAATCAAAAAATTATACTGTCTCATTTCAGGATATCTCTAGAACAAATACTCTATTAAAAAAGAATGAAATTTCATATTCAGATTTAGATACGTATACTAAAGATGAAATTGCGAAAATTTTAGAAGTTGATTCAGTTATTTCTGGGCAAATTCATAGAGATAAGCCTATGTCAGGTGGTGCAGCTGTAGCTCTAGCAGTATTTACTGGTTTTGGTGGTGCAACGAATAAAGCAAAACTTTATTTAACAATTCATGATGGAGCAAATGGAGATTTATTATGGTCTTTTAATCATCAAGCCGCAGGTGGACTAGGTTCAGATGTAGAAAGTGTTGTAAAAAGACTTATGAAAAAAGTAGCTAGAAATTTTCCATATAAGAAATAAATAAAATAGGAAAGGAATCATCATGATTAGATTTATTATTTATATATTATTATTCTCAAATTTATATTCACAGTGTGAAGGTGATACAAATGGAAACGGAACTGTGGATATTGTTGATATTATATCAACTGTTAATATTATTCTTGATGGTGAAACTGAATGTGAAAGTATAGAATGTGCAGATAATCTTGTAGGACATTGGGTTGGAACAACTATGGATGGTGATTATGTTGATGAACAATCTTGTGGAACTGATGATTTTATTGGAGAAGATAATTCTTTCTTTCATTTTATTGTTTATGATGATTTTACTTATCATCAATATTATGATTTTTATGGAAATATTACATTGGATACAATTGGTACTCTCCAATGCACCTCTTCTGGAGTTGTATTGTGCCCATGTGTTGATGATTACATAGATTGTCAAGATGATTCGTATTGCAATGAATATGATATTATGTATATTGACGGTAATGATATGACATTAATTCATCATGTAACTGGAGATGGTAATTGCGACCATCTCGCTACAATATATTTTACGAAACAAGAAGACTAGGAATAGGGTAAATGAGAATATTTCTATACTTTTTTCTATTAAATATATCGCTTTTTTCAAATTCAGTATTTATTTCAGAATATGTGGAAGCGCTTTCAAGCAATAACAGTTATCTTGAAATTTATAATGGGACAGATTCTCAAGTAAGTTTATCTGAGTATTCATTAAGAATTACACAACAGAATGGAAATGAATATGATTTAGATTTAGATGATACCTCTGGCGATTCAATTAATGATGGTTTTTTAGATCCAGGAGATGTTCTTCTTATTATAAAAACTGATTCAGGCCAGCTATGTAAAGCTGGTGGCAGCTTCCTTGATTGTGTAGTGAATGGTGTGCAATTTATAGAATGGAGTAGCACAAATAAGATGGGTGGAGATGATGCTGTTACACTATATCATAATGATGTTTTAATAGATGTTATTGGTACTCCTGGAAATGATCCTGGTAGTGGCTGGACTGTAGGGGGTGTAGAAGATGCAACTAAAAATCATACACTTCTAAGAAAACCCAATATAACTGAAGGAAATACTAACTGGATTGAATCTGCAGGTGATGAGAATAATTCAGAATGGTATATCTATACTGCAGATACCTTTTATTTTGGAGGGAGTCATTATCAAAACGATGATAATATGATTTATGGATGTATGGATACTGCTGCATGTAATTATTTATCTGAGGCAAATACTGATTTTCCTACCTATAGCCTTTGTGAATATGAATCATGTTTAGATTGTCTAGGGATTCCTAATGGTAATGCTATTGAAGATGAATGTGGTGTATGTGATGGTCCAGGCGCTATTTATGAATGCGGATGCAATGATATGCAACCTTGGGCCTGTGATTGCTATAATGCTGAGTTAGATTGTGCTGGTGAATGCGGAGGAGATTCTTATTATGATCAATGCGGCGAATGTGATAATGATTCTTTAAATGACTGCGTACAGGATGAATGTGGTATTTGGGGTGGTCTTGGAGCTGTTTATGAATGTGGCTGTTATTGTGAATCTGAGAATATTAACTATTTAAATAATTGGGATGATGGTTATGAAAATTACTATGGATCATATGGGGTAGCTAATTATAATGATATTTGGGGATATACTGATAGTAATGGAAACGAATATGCCCTTATTGGAGCTTGGAATGGAACTCATATTATAGATATAAATTCATCTGCACCATTTGAAGTTACATTTATACCAGGCAGTGCTTCTACCCATAGAGATATTAAAACCTATGAAGATTATATCTATATTGGAACAGAAGCTAATCTTCCAGATCCTGAACTTTTAGAGGAGAATGTAACTTATACTCAACCACAAGGAATACAAGTTGTTGATATTTCAGATCCGACAAATCCAGTTCTTGTAAATGAATGGGGTGGGGTAGTACAATCACATAATATAATGGAAGAAGATGGTTTTTTGTATGTTATAGGTTCAACATCTTATTATTCTGTTGATGGGACAGAAGAATCATGGGGTCTTGATGATTTAATTATTCTAGATTTATCTGACCCTGCTAATCCAGTCAAGATAGGGGGATGGTCAGGGGTATATATTCATGATGTATGTATATTTGATGATGTCTTATATGGATGTGGTATAGAAACTGATGATATGTGGGCAATAGACATATCAGATAAAACAAATCCTCAAGCCATTACTTCCTGGGATGGGATTCCTTCTGCACATGCATGCTGGGTATCTGATGATGGAAATACACTTTTCACAGCATCTGAAACTGTTGGTGGACATATTATGTCATGGGATGTTACAGATTTAACAAATATAAATCTGCTGGATGAGTGGATGCCTCCTGGTGCAGAAATGTGGTCTGCTCATAATATATTTATAAAAAATGAGCGATTGTATATTAGTTATTATGTCTATGGCTTACAAATCTTAGATGTTTCAGATCCTTCAAATATGTATAGACTTGGATATTTTGATAGTTTAGATGAAATTGGATTAAATCTTGATACAGAGGATGTTTATAGTAGCGCATGGGGAACATATCCATATTTTAATTCAGAAAAAATTATTATTTCTGATATGTCTAGAGGCCTTTTTCTTGTTGATGATTATAATCTACAGGGAGATTTAAATGATGATGATATCATAGATATTGTAGATATTATTGCGATGGTTAATATTATTTTAGATGATTCTTACGATACCTCAGCAGATATTAATCAGAATGGAATAGTTGATATTGTAGATATTATTGCAATCATTAATATTATTTTAGAGTAAAACCTTACATACTGAAACAAATATAAAGCTATAATATTCCCTATTAATTATTATATTTACACAGAATACAAATAAATTAAAATGAAGAGAATAATTTTATCAATCTTATTTTTAGCCCTTTCTGTAGGTCAGCATTTTACTCTTGATATAGATCAAACAGGAGAATCTACATTATTTATTTTTACTGATACAATTGTCGATTTAGAAATTGGAGATGAAATAGGTTTATTCGACCCTAATGGTATTATTGATAGCCAAGGTAATACTGGAGAGCTTTTGGTTGGAGCGTCTATATGGACAGAAGAGCAGCTTGAAATCGTTGCAATTGGAGCTGCTGATTTATCTGATTTTGGAGGTCCTGTACTTCCTGGATATACTGCTGGTAATACAATGTCTCTTAAAATATGGGATATATCTGAATCAATAGAATTTCCAGCTTCTTATACAACAAGTTTTGGCTCTGGATCTTTTAATGGATTATTCTCTACTATTAATGAAGTTTCTTTTATTAATTGTGAAGGTGGAGATTGTGGTTGTACGGATGTGTCAGCTTGCAACTATGACCCATCTGCTATAGGTGATGATGGATCTTGTGAATATCTTGATGTATGTGGTGAATGTGGTGGTGATGGCATCAATGAAGCAATTGGAGAATGTGGCTGTGATGGTGAAATTTTTGATTGTAACAGCGATTGTTTTCATCCAGATGATGATGAATTTGCAGTAGAAGATAATTGTGGTATATGTGATAACCAGTCTTGGAATGATTGTGTAGAAGATTGTGCAGGTGTATGGGGTGGTACAGCTGTTATAGATGACTGTGGTATATGTGGTGGAGAAAATGCTGCTCAAGATTGTGCAGGTGAATGTTTTGGTAATGCAGAACTTGATTGTGCATCTTTTTGTAATGGTGATTCTTATGAAGATAATTGTGATAATTGTGATAATGATCCTACCAATGACTGTGTTCAAGATTGTAATGGTATATGGGGTGGTGATGCAGAAGAGGATTGTTCAGGTGAATGTGGGGGTTTAGCTGTTATAGATGACTGTGGTATATGTGATGGTAATAATGCTGCTCAAGATTGTACAGGTGTTTGTTTTGGTGATACAGAAGAAGATTGTTTAGGTGTTTGTGAAGGTTCAGCAGTTGTAGATGATTGCGGTGTATGTGATGGTAATAATGCTGATCAAGATTGTGCTGGGGAATGTTTTGGCGATGCAGAATTAGATGAATGTGGTATATGCAATGGTCCTGGAGGCAATACTGAGTGCTGGGATGGAGTAATAGTTTGCGATATTAATGATTGTACTGATGCTCCTGTATATACTGACGTTGATTATGAAAGTGAAATTCAACCAATCTTTAATGCAAATTGTACTTACTATTGCCACTCAAATGGTGGAAGTTATCAAGGTTCTCTTGATTTAACCTCTTATGATAATCTTATGTCAGGCAATAGTGACCATGGGCCTGTTGTGATACCTGAAGATAGTGAAAATAGTATTTTAATACAGAAACTTAGCAATAATCCTCCCTTTGGAGATCAGATGCCAGCATATGCATCTCCTTTAGACCCTTCAATAATTTTTCTTATAGCTACATGGATAGATGAGGGAGCTCTTTCAAGCGATGGAGGTTCTGGAGGTGGAGGTGGAGATGGTGGAATTGGAGGCGAAGATGATATTGAAGGATGTACAGACCCAATTGCAGAAAATTATAATTCTGATGCAAATGTAGATGATGGAACTTGTACATATGCACCTATGGGAGAATTGACATTTGGTGCTATTGACTATACTGATAATACATTAGAAATTAATTTAGATTGTGAATATGACGTCTCCTCATTTACTTTTGATTTAACGGGTATTAATATAACAGGATATTTTGGCGGAACTACTGAGGTTGCAGGCTTTGATATTATTATTGAAGACTCAACCGTATCAGGAAATGCTAATAATGATAATATTCCTGCTAATAGCGGACATTTACTTACCATTACTTATGATACATTTACATCTGATGAGGTTTGTTTTTCTAATTCGAATATTACAACTTATATAGGTATAGAATATGAAGCAATCTTAGATGATTGTTTACTCTTAGAGGAAAATGGCGATATTCTTATTGATATTTCTTTATCAGCAGGATGGAATTGGATTTCTGTAAATGCAATACAAGATAATATGGATATCAATGTTGCATTTTCAAATTTATCTGCCCAACCAAATGATTATATTAAAAGTCAAACTGTTGCATCTACATATTATGATGGATATGGTTGGTATCCCGCTTTTAATATAGAGGTTGAAAGGATGTATTTATTAAATTTAGCAAATGCAGGAACAATGACATATGAAGGTTCCCCTGTAGACCCTGCAACAGCTCCTATAGAACTTGCTTCTGGTTGGAATTGGATAGGATATATACCACAAACCCCAATAGGAGTAAATACAGCACTACAAAATGTGCCTTTGATTGCTGATGACTATATTAAAAGCCAAACAATAGCAGCAACTTATTATCCTGGTTATGGCTTTTATCCTAGTTTTGATATGAACCCTACAGCAGGATATATGCTAAAAGTAGAAAGTAGCAGCTCATTTACTTATCCATCTGGAGAATTTGATGAATAATCTGTTAGCATTTATTACTATTGTATTAGTAGGAATTTCTTTTTCTTTCATCTTTCGCAGTCTTTTATTAGAACTTGTTAAAAACAGTATAATAACAAAGAAAGATGGTTATTTTGTACTTGTTAGTTCTTTCTTAGTCTTTATTGTATATTTCTTTCTTGAATCTCTTCATCATTAAAATTACTTGAATAAAGTTTTTTATGATTCTAATTGTAGTTTCTGTATAAAAATAAAATCTATTTTATCAAAACTTGATACTTTTAAATCTTTTAAATGGTTACCCAATAAAAATATTGAAAAAAATATCGCAGATAATTCTATCGTTTTAATTACAAAATCTAAAAAAAAATATTTAGAATTTGATGCATGTCGCTATATAATGATGCGTATACCCCTTTTTTGGATAATTATTCCATTTTTATTCATACCTTATATAAGCTCTTTTTTAGGTAATATAATCTATAGAAAGATTTCTAAAAGAAGGTATTGTAAGGTCTGAATATAGTTTTTTGAAAACATAAAAATAGCGAGTAAATTTCACTATGTGTTACACTTTTTTGATTATATTAATTTCTTCTTTTTTATTTTCAGATTCACCTATTTTAGAGTCAGATGATTTTATGATCGTTGGAGGCACAGAGGTAGATCCTGCCTGCCCTGATTGTAAATATCCATTTATGGTTTCTTTGAAATATGATGATTTTGGGCATGGTTGCGGAGGATCTTTAATAAGAGAAGACTGGGTGTTAACAGCAGCGCATTGCGTTACACAGGGATGGGGATTCACAGTTCCTATGAACCCTAATGATTTAACAGTAGAGATAGGATTACATAATGTGTATAACACCCTAGGATCCGAATCTCATAATATCGATCAAATTATAATACATCCAGATTGGAATTATGCAAATAATATTGATAGCGATTATGCTCTTTTACATCTATCAGCACCTTCTTCTTTCGACCCTATTCAATTAATTAGAGAAGATGAACATGACAATGAACCTTATATGGCTAATATTATGGGTTGGGGTAATATTTATTATAATGGCCCTCCATCAAGTGTTTTATTAGAGGTTTATATTCCTATTGATGATGAATGTGGAAACTATTCTGAGACTTCAATAACAGAGAATCATATGTGTGCTGGATATGCAGAAGGAGGCGAAAACACATGCCATGGAGATAGTGGAGGCCCACTTATTATTACAAATGAGCAAGGAGAATATGAACAGGTTGGAGTTGTGAGCTGGGCATATGGATGTGCAGATCCAGGCTACCCTACAGTTTACAGTAGAATATGGCCACAGCTCGATTGGTTTTTTACTTATATAGGCAATCCTTTTGAAGTAGAAATTTACGGAGATGTTAATTTTGATGGAATTATCGATGTTACAGACCTTATCCTTGTAATAAATTTTATTTTATATGTTAATACCCCTACAAATGAAGAATTCTTAACATCAGATATGAATCAAGATAATACAATCAATATTCTTGATGCTATACAGATCATTTCTGAAATATTAAACCAACCTTATTAGAATATGCCTACTTCTCCTGTTGTTATTTCTACATGGAAGCATGGGCTTGAAGCTAATAAATATGCTGCTAAACTTATTTCCAAAAGAGAAAAAGCTCTTGATGCTGTTGAACAAGGAGTTAGAATAACAGAAGCAGATCCAAAAGTAAGAACAGTAGGTTATGGAGGATATACAGATAGTGATGGAAATGTAACTTTGGATGCAGCTATCATGGATCATCAAAATAATGCAGGAGCCGTATCTTATTTAAAAAATATAAAACATCCCATATCTGTTGCAAGAAAAGTAATGGAAGAATCAGAACATGTTATGTTATCAGGGGATGGAGCTTATAATTTTGCTATAAAGCACGGGTTTAAACATGAAAATATTCTAAGTAAAGAATCAAAAAAAGATTTTCTAAAATGGAAGGAAGGTAAGGTAGAAAATATTCCAACAGATGAAAATCATGACACAATAACACAGTTAGCATTAGATGTATATGGAAATCTAGCAGCAGCATGTACAACAAGCGGTCTTGCATATAAGTTAAATGGAAGAGTAGGAGATAGTCCTATTGTAGGTTCAGGATTATTCGTTGATAATAATATAGGTGCTGCTGGAGGCACAGGAGTAGGCGAGGAGATTATGAAAAGTGTAGGTAGTTTTTTAATTGTTGAACTTATGAGACAAGGATATTCTCCGTTTAAGGCATGTAAAGAAGCTATTCTTAGAATTATAAAAAAGCATAAAAAAGGAAATAATTCTCAAGTTGCCTTTATTGCCCTTAGAAAAGATGGAGAATTTGGTGCAGCTGCTATTAATGATGGTTTTTCTTATATATTATATAATAACACTATAGATAATAACCTCTATGATATAAAAGGAATTAAAAAAAATAAAAAATAAGATAGAAATATTAGATGGGGCCATGGGATCTGAATTGATTAATAGAGGAATAAAGCTACCTAGCCATATTTGGTCTTCATGGGCTAATCTTGAAGCCCAAGAAAAGGTTTATGCTATTCATAAAGATTATATTAATGCTGGAGCAGATTATATCACGGCAAACACATTCAGAACAACTAAAAGGGCGTATGCAAAAATAGGTCTTTCAGATACCGAGGCTGAAATTTTAGCAAAAGCTTCATTAAAAACAGCTATTTCTACAGCAAGAAAAGCTGTTTTAAATAATGTTAAAATATTAGGTTCTATTGCTCCTCTTGAAGATTGTTATAAACCTGATTTATTCCCAGGTCAAGCTTATGCAAAAAAAGAGTTTAGAGAGATTTTAGATTCTCTATATAATGCGGGTATAGATGTTTTTTTACTTGAAACAATGAATAATATCGATGAAACAATATGCTGTCTAGATTTAATTAAAGAATATAATACCCCTGTATGGGTTAGTTTTGTTCTTAAAGATGAGGAACATATTCTTTCAGGTGAATCTTTAATTGCTGCGATTGAAAACATTAAAAAATATAATATTCAATATCTTTTAATTAATTGTAA
This sequence comes from uncultured bacterium, assembly GCA_964454465.1. GTDB lineage: Bacteria > Fidelibacterota > Marinisomatia > SCGC-AAA003-L08 > D37C17. The sequence goes on from CAYVTK010000017.1 coordinate 9,321, forward strand.
CTCCTTGGAAAAAACATATAAAGCATTGGAAACAATATCTGAAAATTGGACTACTAACTGGGGTTTTTATCCAAATTTTGGAATAGGGGAACCCTCTCCTGATGGAATTATTAATGAAATATCTAAAGATGATGAATTTATTAATTTAATTAATCATGCAATAAAATTGGGAGTTTCTGTTATAGGAGGCTGTTGCGGATCTTCTCCAAGGCATATAAAATTAATAAAAGATTATACAAATTCTCATTTTGAAAACTAGAAAAGATTGGTAAATTCTTACTACTTACTTCTATAGTATTAACTATATTATTAAAAAAAATAAAGATAAAGGATTTTTATGAAAAAAATATTATTCATATTTACACTGATTCTCCCTCTATTTGCTCTTGATATAGAAAAACTTATTTTGGTAAATAGGTCTGCTAAAGAATTAGATCTCGCAGAAAACACTTTATGGTTTGAATTCACAAAGAATGGA
>CAYVTK010000018.1:0-6365 GCA_964454465.1 uncultured bacterium
AATATTTAACTATCCAATAAAAAAAATCATTTTTTTCTTTGAGAGTATCGGGGAATATCTAATATTATTATCACGAGTTTTTAGGTCTATCGATGTATGGCATTCTTATATTCCAATTACGATAGATCAAATGATTATTATAGGTTCTAGATCTATTCCCATTGTTATTTTAACTAGTTTTTCTTCAGGTATGGTAACATGTGTTCAAGGGGCATATCAGATGACTACAACATTAGTTCCAAAATGGTATCTTGGAGGAATTGTCGGTAATGGTGTTTTTTTAGAATTAGCACCATTGATAACAGGTTTAGTTTTAGCTGGAAGAGTTGGATCTAATATTGCAGCAGAAATTGGAACTATGAGGGTTACAGAGCAAATTGATGCATTAGAAACATTGTCTTTAGATCCTGTAGGATATCTTTTATTTCCAAGAATAGTTGCTGGAACTCTAATGTTTCCTGTTCTTGTTGTTATTGCAGATGTTTTTGGTATTTTAGGAGGACTTACGACTTGTATTTTTACTCTTGATATGAATATGTACCAATTTTTAAAAGGTCTAAGATCTTGGTTTAATCCATGGGACCCTATATTTGGATTAATTAAATCAGTCCATTTTGGTTTTGCTATTACATCCATATCTTGTTATTTTGGTTATTTTACAAAAGGTGGAGCTGAAGGAGTTGGAAAAGCTACAACTTCAACTGTAGTTGCATCTTGTATTTCAATACTTATTTTAGATTATTTACTAGCAGAGATTCTTCTATGATTAAATTAGAGAAAATAAATAAAAGCTTTAATAAACAGAAAAAAATATTAAATGATGTATCCTTTTATATTAATAAAGGTGAATCTGTTGCAATTATTGGGAAAAGTGGTACAGGCAAAAGTGTATTATTAAAGCATATTAATGGGCTTTTACGTCCTGACTCAGGGAATGTTTGGGTAGATAATATTTTATTAAATGATTTATCATTTAATAAACTGCAAAACATTAGAAAAAAAATGGCTATGGTTTTTCAATTTGGGGCACTATTTGATTCTATGTCAGTATCTGAGAATATGGAATTTGCAATAGAAAGTTTAACTGAATTTTCAGAGGATAAGGCTAGAGATAGTATTTATAATAGTCTGAATTTGGTTAATCTTGATGGTATCGAAGATTTAAAACCATCTGAACTATCGGGAGGGATGAAAAAAAGAGTTGGTATCGCAAGAGCTATAGCTATTGAACCTGAATATGTACTCTATGATGAACCAACAACAGGCCTTGATCCTATTACCGCTGATAAAATTAATTCCTTAATAAAAAAAATTAGTGAAAAAAAGAAAGTAACATCGATTATAGTAACTCATAATATGAAAACTCTTAAGTTTGTTGCAAATAAAGTGATTATGTTACATGAAGGAGATATTATATTTGATGGTAATGTAGATGAACTATTTTGTAGTAATGATTCATTTATAAAATATTTTGTAACGGGGAGAAAGAATTAGTTATGGACAAAGAATCATTAAAAAAAATAAAGTTATTTAGAGTAGGTTTTATAACATTTCTTAGTTTTGTTATTTTCTTCTATGGAATGAGATTTTTACAAAATGAAAATTTTCAAAAGTCAACAATTTCTTTTAAAATTGTTTTTAAAAATTCCCAAGGTATAGATAGTGGGGATGAAGTTAGGATGTTAGGTAAAAAAATTGGCTTTGTAACAGCAACAAATATCATTGGAGAAAATATAGTACTTGATGTTTCAGTCAGCAGCTTATTTAAAAATAGTATACCTATAGACTCTAGATTTGAAATTACATCTGTAGATATTATGGGAGGAAAGCATCTTACTGTTTATCCAGGAAAAGATACTAATAAATTTATTTTAGAAGGAGATACAGTCTCAGGGAAAAATTCTGAGGTAGTTTCTCTAACACAAGATATTGGAGATTTTGCTAGAACATTAAATAATACGATTGGCTTAGAACAAAAAAATCAAATTATTGAATCTATATCAAGTATTAATCAATTTACTCAAGATCTAGAATATTTTATGTCGTCTAATGTAGACCTAATTACTGAAGATGAGAAGAAAAATTTACATGTAATACTTTCTAATTTTAATTCAATATCAGAAAAATTTAGATTAGTAATGGATGACCAATCAGATAATATTGCTTTATCTATTCAAAATTTAACTAAATTTGTAGAGTCTGATTTACCTGTTATTTCTTCAAGAATTAGCGCTCTAACAGAAAAATTAGAAATAATAGTTGATAATATTAATAGTGGCGAAGGCTCTCTTTCACAAATCATTGCTAAAGATGATCTCTATAATAATGTTAATAATTTAGTTCTAAATGCTAATGGCTTGGTTCTAGAGGCAAAGTCTTTTACTGATGATATTAAATCAAACCCTAAAAAATATATTAGAGCTTATTTTGCAGCAAAGCGTGAAGATGCAAAAAATAAATAATTTGGAACTTTTTAGAAAAGAATTACATATAAATTAATGTAGTGAAACATTATTTGATAATGTGTAAATTACATTTAGTTGAAATATATTGGAGAAGCATTATATAGGTATTTGTTAATAGGTTTGCAATTTTAAATAGTTAGTTGAAATTATATTTTCATTTATAGTAGGCAATCCTTACAGGTATCTATAGTCGAACCGGGTCTATAGATTGCCCGGTTTTTTTTTAAATAAGAATTGGAGAATGTTAGATATGAACATAATAAAAAAATCTATAATTAGTTTTACTTTTTTATTTTCTTATATTCTGTGTGTAGGTGAAGCAGGGGCTGTCTTTTTATTGATAAACCCAGGCTCATCTGCCGCTGGAGTTGGAGAAGCGCAAACAGGTAAAGCTGATGACGCTTATGCTACATATTATAATCCTGCAGGATTAGCTTTTTTAGAACAATCAGAAATTGCGCTTCAACATGTCAATTGGTTACCTAATCTTGCAGCAGATATATATTATGAATTTATAACTTATGCTATGCCTGTTAAAGATATTGGAACATTTGGGGGACATATTATTTATCTGAACTTAGGTGAACAGTTAGCAACTGATGAAATAGGTACTGAATTAGGTAAATTTAAAAGTTATATGATGGCACTAAATGCTAGTTTTGGTATGAAGGTAAGAGAATATTCCTCTATTGGATTTAATTTTAAAGTTTTTCACCAAAAATTAGCTGATAGTTATTATAGCTCGGATCAATATGATGGAACGGCCGTTGGTTCTGAAGAGGGAGACCCTTTTTCTACTGACTTTGCATTTGATATTGGTTTTTTAAAAAAGTTTGGAAAGGAAAAACAACATCAGTTTGGTTTAGCAATACAAAATATAGGCCCTGAAATTTCTTTTGTTGATGCAGAACAAGCAGATCCGGCACCAACAAATATGAGAATAGGGTTATATACAAGATTATATAAAGATGATAAAAATAGTATACACCTATTATTTGATGCAAATAAACTTCTTGTTGCATCTTATCCTGAAATGGATTGGAATGGTAATGGGCGTATAGATCGTGGAACAAAAGAAGAGTCTCATAGTGATAAATGGACAAAAGCTCTTTATACAGCATGGTTAGATGATTGGCATTATGGTGGAGATTTAAATCTATGTGAAGAGCATTGTTTACAAGAACTTTATTCAGATCAGATTGGTTATGATAATGATGAATTTGATGATATCATAGGAGGATATGAAGTCAGAGATTTTATCTGGGAAGCTCCAATTGATTCAGATGGAAATCTAGGTGTTCTCTCTCAAGAAATTTATGTTCCAAACTATGCAAACTTCTGTATAGATGATATTGCTAATTGCTATTCAGATGAAGGTTTGATTGTGGATCCAGATTATGATATTTCGAGCGTTAAATGGATTGACTTACCTCATGATGAATTAGGTGATTCTGATACACAGTGGTATGATGCAGAGATTCTAGAATCTAACCCTGAATATTGGAATGGAGGATTAGTTCCTTGTTTAGCTGATGATATTGGTTCGAATGACCCAGAGCGGGCAGGTTGTTCTTATGAGGACCCTAGTAAGGAGGATAACGGATATCCTGATCCAGGTGATGTTAGAATAATTGATTTCATTCATTTAGAAACATTAGAAAGATGGGATATTGGTGAAGATGATATTTGGGGCGTCAATCCAGAAACTGGAATTGATGATGATGCGTTACTTAACACAACAACTATTGAAAGTGACTTTGATTGCACAACTTTATCATCTGCGGGAGATATTTTCTTTGGTGAATTGGGAAAAACTGATGTTAATGGTAAATGGGCTCCTCAAGGGTTTTGTTATAGCGGAAAATCAACATGTACTGAAATAGGTGGAAAATATAATTGCCGTTATGATATTCCTTATAAAGAAGAATATGCTTTTACAGAAGAAGGATACGGTGTGTTTAATCCATTTGGAAACAAAGAGAAAGGAACTGGAAAAGATAGGAAATTTTCAGATGAATTTAAGGAAATGATTTATAATTTTGGATTTGAGTGGTGGTATACTGATAATTTTGCTATGCGTTTAGGATATATTTATGATGAAGAAGGTGATATTAAAAATCCTACATTTGGAGCTGGCGTACACTTTAATAGATATGGATTTGATTTTGGGTATACTGCAGGAGATAAAGGACATCCAAGAGCAAATACTATGTTCTTTTCATTATCTCTAGGAATTTAAAGCATTGAATAATTATATAATAAGAATATTGATTTTCTCAATATTACTATTTGGAATAATATATCCTCAGAAATTTTTATTAAATAGCTATCGTACCAATGATTCATGCCCTGAAATGAGCATTAATGGGCTAGAGGGTATTATTGGTATTATGGTAGAGTTTGATAAAGAAGATCCTGATGATTTGCGTACCTCTGGTGATGGCAAGTTTATTAATTTAGACCCCAATAAAATTGATAATTCTTATCCTTCTTTTATCAATTATGATGGTATTTCTAGATGTTCTAAATCTCTATTAGAATCACCTCCTCATAATTCTTCATATTTTGAATCTCAGTTGAAATCTGTAATAAATTATTATAGAAATATATCTAATAATCAAATTTTTTCTGATGAATATCCTCGTTATGAAATGATTGATGAGGTATATAATGCTGAAGAAAACATGGAATATTATGCTCGTTCTGAGGATAGATTAGTAGAGCTTTATACTCAAACTGTATTGCAGGCATCTGATAGAATAATTAATACAGTAGAAAATATTGAAAGTAAACATGGTAAAGGCTGGAAAAATAATGAGTTTATTGTTGTGGTATTTCATGCTGGCTTAGGCCAAGATTTAGGGTCCTCAGGGTTTGACCCTACAATATATGATATTCATAGTGCATATATTGATCCAGATATGCTTGGATCCTCTATAGAAATTGCAAGTAATTCTGAAGGAACAGAAATAACTCGTACTATATCTAATGGAATTCTTCTTCCTGAAACTTTGAACCCAATTTATTATGATGTCATAGAAGATATGTATAGTCCTTCCTTTACAAATGAAGAAGATTTAGAAGATGTATATTGCTACCATCAAACAGGAATGACAGGTCTATTTGCATATTTACTTGGCTATCGATTATGTATGCCTCCTATGCATAGTACGGATAATATATATCCTGTTGTACGTATTGGACGATTTGGTTTAATGGACTATGGTGCATATAATCGTCATGGTTTAATACCTGCTCCACCAAATGTTTGGACAAGAATAAAACATCAGCAATTGTTATCTAGTCAGGCAATAAATATAACTGATGATATATTTGAGAATTATGAGGAGGGCATTACCTTAACAATAGGCTCAAATCTAGATGATATTTACAGAATAGATATTACTAACGATGAATATTTTTTAATTGAGCATAGAAGTAATTTGATTTTTTCAGATGATGACCTAAATAGATATTCTCTAGATGGAATTATAGACCATTTAGATTGTAAATTTGAGTGTGATTTAGATATTCAGGATAATTTAAGATTGTTTTTTTCAGAATATCTTAATGATCTTTCTCAAGATTATAAGACATACTGGCTAGATATTATGAAAATTATATATGCTGATAACCCTGATTTTATAATAGAGAATGATGTTATTGTGAGTTTTCCTGATTATGACCATGGTCTTCCTGGATCAGGGATACTTATTTGGCATATAAAAGAGCCTTCAGATGGGTTATATAATGGGATTAATAATGATCGTTATAATAAAGCTATTACTTTAGAAGAGGGAGATGGAATGTTTCATTTAGGGTTCTATGATCCTGATCCATTTGGATCTCCACTCCCAGAGGGATGGGTTAATGATTTTTGGTATAATAATAACAGGCTTT
>CAYVTK010000018.1:6375-9538 GCA_964454465.1 uncultured bacterium
CGATGTAGATGATGAAGACTATATTTATTTTAATAAATCTAGTATTCCAAATTCAAATACATCATCAGGAATGGATTCAAATATTGCAATAAAAATTCTTTCTAATAAAAATGATGATGATATGCAGGTTAATTTTAAATTGACACCAAGTCAAATAAAAATAAGACCTATTACTAATCTTGATAAGAATATAGAAAAATTCAGATATTTAGGAAATAATGGTGATGGAGTGATTTACTATGAAGTATACAATATTGATAATAATCAACGTACCTATTATAGCCAGAATTTATCCAATGGCAGTTTGGAAAAATTAGAAGAATTCAATGATAATTGCAGTAAAAATAATGGGAATATAGATATTGAGGACGCAGATGATATGATTCTTTACTATCTTAATGATAATACTGAAAAATTATGTCTTGTTGATGACGCATCCTATTATTTTGTGGAAAGCATTTCTAATGTTGCAAGTCCTGTAATATCTCCAAAAGGCTATTTTGATCAACAAAGTTTGAATGGGAATTCTCATCAGCCAATAAATGATGATACTAATTCTAATTATGCTCTTGGTGATTTTGACCATGATGGTTTAGATGAGATTGTAACAGTCTCTAATGGCTCTTTAAATGTCCAAAAGAATACGGGGATTATACAGTCAGGTTTTCCTTTGTACAATGATTTTATAGGATTCCCTCTTATTGCTGATATTTATGACAATGATGAGCCTGAAATTATATGTAAAACAAATGGTTCTATTTTAATTGTTTCAAATGCAGGGGATATTGTCCATAGATTACCCTTATATGATTCAGATCATAACATTGTTTTGATTCCAGATAAAAATAATGATAAGACTTATCTTGTTAATGGTAATAGATTTTATGAATTTGGTAAATATAAATCTAGTGCTGCTTTTTGGATGAATCCTTATTCAACAACATATAATTATCCTTTATCTGGAGTTGATGTATCTATTAGGTCTAGTTTACAAGAAGATTGGGAAATAGTAATGTCCAATAGTGATTATGGTATAGATATATCAAGAGCATTTAATTATCCTAACCCATTTGAAAATGAAACTACATTTAGATTTTTTGTAGGTTCCTCAAATAGTATCCAAATAAAAATATACAGTGTGGCTGGATTTCTTGTAGATGAATTACAGATCAATACTGTAGAATATCAATACAATGAATATCCCTATGATACTTCAAAATTAAATCCTGGAGTATATTTTGCAGATATAAAATCTGATAAAAATGAATCTAAATTAATTAAAATCCTAAAAACGAAATGATAAATAGAAATATCATATTTATTTTACTTTTAGCTTTATCATATTCTCAGTTGCAGTGGTATAATCACCCTGAACTTATTTGGAAAACTATAGAGACAGATCATTTTAAGATTCATTATCATCAAGGTACAGAACGTAGTGCTAGAGAAGCAGCAAAAGTTGCTGAATATGTCTACCAACCAATTACTCAACTCTATGATTTTGAACCTGAGGATAAAACAGATATTATTATTAAGGATATTCATGATTATTCAAATGGTTCAGCCTCTTTTTTTGAAAATTTAATTGAAATATGGGCAAAACCACTAGATTTTGATTTAAGAGGCTCTCATCGATGGATTCAAAATGTAATTTCCCATGAGTTTACGCATATTGTACAAATGGGTAAAGCATTAAAATATGGTAATCATCTTTGGACTTCATATTTTCAAAAGTTTAGCTATGAAACAGAAAAAAGGGAAGATGTATTAACAGGGTATCCTACGGAGATTATATCATACCCAATATTATCAGGTGTTTCTATGCCTTTATGGCTAGCTGAAGGAACAGCACAGCATATGTATGACCAGTTATTTTTTGATTATTGGGATTCAACTAGAGATATGATAGTAAGAGATAGAATTTTAAACAATACCATGTTTACTTTCAATCAAATGAATTCTTTGGGAAAATGTGGAATGGGGAATGAATTAATTTATACTTTTGGATTTTCACTTGTAGAATACATAGTAAAAGAATACGATGAAACTGTTTTAAAAGACATTACTATATCTCTTTCAAAACCTCTTAATTATTCAATTAATCAAGCTATAAAAGAATCAATAGGAATTACAGGCAATCAATTATATTCTAATTGGATAGAATATCTTAATGGTTATTATACTAAACAAATATCTAATACTCAAGATAAGAAAAATTATACTATTTTAGAATCAGAGGGGGAGGAGAATATTAATCCTAGATGGTCTCCAGATAGTAAAAAAATAGCCTATTTGTCAAATAAGGAAAGAGATTACTTTGGACGAACAGATTTATTTATTTATACATTAGAAGATTCTACTCATGAAAAAATTGTTCCATCGGTTAAAAGTATTCCAGCATGGATTAATGATTCTTTGATTGTATATACAAAAGTTAGTGAACGAGATAAAAATGGGTCAAAATATTTCGATTTATACCAATATGATTTTTCTACAGAAGAGGAGGAACCCTTAACGGAAGGATTGAGATTACATTCACCCGTATATGATAAAATAAATGATAAAATCATAGCTTTAAATACGTATGATGGTAGTTCAAACCTTGTTGTTGGGAATAGAGATTTTACAGAATATGAAATATTAACAAATTTTGAAAATGGAATACAGATTTATTCTATAAGTCTTTATAATCAAAATTATATTATAGATGCGGTATTGAATCATGAAAGAAATTTATATCTTATTGATTCTTCTACAGGTGAATTAAATAGTATGAAGGAAGAACCTTGGGATGTAAGAGATCCAATGTATAAAGATAATACTTTATTATATTCAGATGATAAGTATGGTATACATAATATTTATTTTAAAAATCAAGAACAAGAAGGTTATGTTACAAATGTAATAGGGGGTGCATTTAAGCCTGATATTTCAAATGATGGGAAAATTGTTTTTTCATTATTTCAGGAAGGTGGTTATAAGTTAGCTCTATTAGATAATCCTAGTATTATTGATAGTAATATAGGTGTTATATTAGATAATAAAGAAGATTATGTACAAAGACCTACATCAATCTTAATTGAGAGTCAAGTTGAAGAAGCATCAAAGCTGTATGAAGATGAAATGAATGGCCCGGCTTTCTTTCCTAGATTTATGATAGATA
>CAYVTK010000019.1:0-8009 GCA_964454465.1 uncultured bacterium
CCAAATTTTAGTAATTGATTTTATTATTTCTATATCTGTAAATCTTGCTCCAAATGCTAGCACATTAGCATCATTATGTTTTCGACTCATAATCGCATGTTCTTCTGATATACATAATGCTGCTCTAATCCCTTTAACTTTATTAGCTGCAATAGAAATGCCAATGCCAGATCCACACAAAACTATACCTCTATCTGCTTGATTTTTTGCTACAGCATTACCTACTAGATGTCCATACTCTGGATAGTCTACAGAGTCAGATGAATAAGTACCTAAATCAATTACATTATTACAATTCAATTCATCTTTAATATATTTTAAAAGAATATTTTTTTCTTTAAATGCAGCATGATCGCATCCAATAGCTATTTTCATTCTTTCCTCTCAACTTTTCTATTTTTAATAAAATTATAGCAATCACTTTTCTTGATATTTTCACACTCTTTACTATCTGGAGACATTGTAATAAATTTATCTCCAAGTAAAAACCAATCACCTATATTTGTAACAAGTTCTTTTAAATTATTTTTATAAACTTTGGCATTTAAAACACCATTTTTATATGCTAGCTGATAATCCTGAACAGCTAAATCAAAAATAAGTCTATCACAAAAATCTAATTCATCTGATCTATAATAATCTACTAACTGAACTAATACTTCAGCTCTCTGGAAATAAGATTTACCTATCATTTTATTTAAAGCAATCGCCTTATTTGCCCAAAAATATGATTTTTCAAAATCAAAAAGATTAAGATTGACATTTGATAATTTAATGACATATTCAGTATTTGACGGATCCACTTCAATTAATTTTTCTAAATATTTCAACGCATTTGTATCATCAATATTTTTTATATAAACATCGGAAACTAATTTTAATAATCTCTTATCATCATCATGATAAAGAAGAATTTCTTCTGCTACTTCAATAGCATCTTCATACATTTCATCATTCATCAAACTCTTCAAGTAGGAAACTCCATATTCCAAATTTGAAGATTCTTTTTCCCAACGTTCTTTATCTACTTCAGAAGCATCTTTACCTAATTTTTCAAATGCTATTTTTTTATGAGATATAGCTTTCTTATTTGCAGGTTCTATCTTTAGCCAATCATTCAGTACAACAATTTGTTCTTCATACATTTCAGCTCTTCTATAGGCATCGCTCATCTGCTCTAAAACAGAAGAATTTCCTGGATCAATTTCAAGTAAACTTTCTAAAAAATATAATTGTTCATTCAGTTTTTCAAAATTTCCTTCTCTTACTTCTCTACCAGAGGACCATGCTGCAAGTTCTAATAATATTTTACTATCAGGCTTAACTTTCAAACCTTCCTTAAATGCCCAAGTACTACTATCGGGTTTGCTAATTTGGGCATACGATCTTCCTAAATATTCATAAACATATTCTTCTTGTCCTTTAGTACATCCACAAATAACCATCGTCATATATTGTTCAACACACCCTTGAAAATCATTACTTGCCCAGTTATTACTAGCAAACTGATTAAATAGCTCGCAATCATATTTACCATCGCCATCATAATCACAAATAAAATCAAGCTCATTGAAATCTTCTCTCGTAAAAATAAAACTATATAAAAAGAATATTGATAATATTTTTATTTTTTGCATAATTAATCTCCTTCTTTAATAAACCACATTGTATTACTAATAAATGATAAAGTTAATTTATAATATTTTTCATTTTTAAACTCACTATATTCAGAAGAATATCTTTTCCCTGCTGCTAAAGATATTGCAAGAGAATTATGATTTAAATAATTGATTCCAATACCAAATGTAATGCCTAAATCATTATCAATGAGTCTATTATTAATTTTAAATAATTTATCATACAAACCTAAATTTAAATTTATTGAGTTTATTTTAGAATTTGATATATCATCATATACCATAAAAGCACCTATATTGTAAGACCTCATATCCAAATCAGGATTCTGCAAAAGGTTAACATTTTCTAATGAGCTAAATCCATCATATTTTTGAAATTCAAGAATATAACCAAAATTATCGTAAACATTGGATTGAAGGCCTATTCCAAAATCTGTATAACCTTTAATTTTATATTTTTTTTCATAATCTAAATCTAAAGTATTCAAAGTGGTAGACTTAAGGGACTCAACATTTATATCTAAAAAATCAGATTGTCCAAAATAAAATGCTAAAATATTTTTTTTAAGTATTTCAAATCTCATATCAATTTGATATGTAAAAGATGAATAATTATATTTATTAACTGTTATTTGAGAATTAACGCCATAAATATCATCCAAATTTACTGTACTTCCATCGGGATTCAGACCTATAGCATGGATAAATAATGAATCTATAATAGTAGATGTTCCAAAAAGTTTACCTGCTTTGAATCCAAAAGACATAGTATTATTTATCTTGCTTGATAAAGAAGAAGATACCTCAGATATTCCTCCAGATAAATCATAAACATTTCGAAGCTCTAAAGGGTCATCTTCTCCATCTCCATCAAAATCAATACCACTATTATTAGCAGGTATAGGATTAAATCCTGTATATAAAATAATATCATTTCTAAATTTAGGATTCATACTCAACATGAAATAGTGATTACTATTTATTGGAAACCCAAATGAAATATAATTGAAATTATTAGATGAAAGTTGGTCTATTTCTTCTGAAGTGATTTTATTAAAACCTATAGACATTGATAAATTTGCTTGTTCATTTCGATGGTAAGTTGATGGTGCTGATAGAGTAAAAGTATTATTACTTGATGTAAATAATTTTGAATCTCCAATTGAAATTGAATTTGCATCAAAAGAATAGATTTTTTCCCCAACGCCATATAAGGCTAAAGAAGATGTTTGAGATAACAAAATGTTAAATAATAATATAATTAAATAAAGTATTCTCATTCTGAATAAAATATATCTATATGTGGTAGATTTTCATCACTCATTTTTAAAATCGTGAAGTAATTGTCATAGATAGGTCGATGAGGTGCAGACATATAATAATTATAATAGGAATTTAGCTGATGGGTATAATTATCAATAGATAATGTGAAAATTAAATCATTATCAAGTATTTCAGATGAGTTTAATAAAAGCTCATCGATTAATGGACCTAATCCAATTTTAATTCTATTATTTACACTACTACTAATTTTTATAGGTTGTATAAAATCCGTTACTGAAATATTCCCAATACTCCCAGATAGTTTTAAAAATAGTTCACCTTCAGGGATAGGATATTCAGCTATATCAAAATATATAAATAAGTTTGTTTGTGAATACGAAATAAAAGTAGTCTCATCATTATCATATAAAAAATCGTTTAGACCATCAAAATATAATTTTGAGTCCATTCCATAACCATATGATATTAGCATATCAGCATCATTAGATAAAGGTGGAAAAGAGTGTAATGATACATCTTTAATATACTGTTTAGAGTCTTCCAAAAAGATTTCGTAATTTGAATAAGTATCATAACTTCCATTATTATTAGAATCTTCATATTTAAAAGGAGTTAAATGTTTCATAGCAATATCATTGACAGTTACAAAGCTAGATTTTTTATTAACATGAGATAATTGAATTTCGAAACTATTAATATCAACTTGAGATAACATTGATATTGTTAAACTATAAGAATCATCTTCATTATTTTCTATTTTTGAAATCCATAAAGTTACTTTTTCATATCCATTTAGAATTGGCTGAGCATAATCTTGAGCTTCATCTAATTCATAATAATATAAATTAGAACCCAAATTAACTGATAAATCACCTGATATAGCTTCAATATCAAGCACAATATTTTCATCTAAATTCTCACCTGGGTCATACTGCCCATTATCCTCTGTACCAGGGGCATCATCTCCATTTGGATCTATATTAAGATCATCCCTATTTAAATCTAGATAATCTTGCTTTTCATTAGAATAAAAATTATCAAGAGTATCATCGCATGGATTATCAGGATTCCCCGTTTCAAATTGGTTTGGGCATTCATCAAATCCATAATCTTTATATTCGCTAAATAATTCATCGCCAGAATCAGGATCAACAGCTCTATCTTTTAAACCATTTTCTTGTCTACATTCAAGACAATAGCCTATTTCATCACCTGTAAAAAAACCATCAAGGCCTGTATCAAAAAACTTTTCTCCTAAATCATATTCTCCATTACCCTCTGTTGTATCTGTATTATCAGAAGAGTAATTCTCTATTTGATCAATACCAAAATCTAAGAATGGCTCTCCTGGATCATATTGTCCATTACCTTCAAAACGTTCAGAATTATCATCTATATTAGGGTCATAATCATCTCCTGCAGGATCTGGATTATAATTATCACCATTAGGATCATTTTTACTACAAACTCGACAGCCTTTGATATCTTCAGGATTATCCCAAAACTGTTGTCCGCAAAGTGTAATTATATTCCCATTTTTAAGGGAATATTCTATTTGATAGAAATCAACATCTCCTCCTGTTAAATCAAGATATGTTTCATCTGAATCTCCTGTATAACCTATACCATGGTTGTAATCCTCAATTCTACAACCTGTTTCATAATCATCATCTACTAAATCAAAACCCAGATCTTGCCAATCTTCGCTATTATCAAGGCTGTCACATTCACCATCTTCATCCAAATCATCACAATCAAATTTCTCATTATTTTCTATACCACCATTATTTTCATCTCTATACCCTGATGGAGAACCTTCCTCAACGCAAAGTTTGTAAGAGTCATCATTATTATAATCAAAATAACAACCGTCTTCTTCACTCCAACTATATGGAGGCAAACAATCCTGTAAATCAAAATCAATTTTAATATCCCCTGATTCTTCTATATTATAACATCCATCAGACCCAGTATCATTAAAAACCTCACCATAATCAAAATCTTGATCAATATTATCATTATTGTAATTAAAAGCAGCCTTTGCAAAGAAAAAATTAAGATTATCAGGAGAATCATTTATTTCTATATCTATAGTAAATGTAATAGGCTCTTCTAAACTACTACTTTCATATATAACTTCATCTGAGTTGTCCATTTGCAAACCATATAAAGTCCCAAAATTATCTAATTCAGGATTTCTATTAGCAATGATAATATTATGTTCGTTATTTATCATATCAGACCATAAACATTCATCATTATTCAAATAACAATATTCATAGTTTCCACAATTTTCCGTATCATAAGCGCTACAATTAAATTTCCAATCATAGGACTCATCACTATATAAAATATCATCGATATTTAGAGATGCAGAATGAGATATATTATCGATACTAAATTTGCTAATCATATTTTCTTGTTCAAATTCTATTTCATAATATGCCATTAGAGATGGAACATATGCTGAATACCCCGTCTCAGATGGAATATTTGATGAATATAAAGAAATGGATTCAGAAAGGTTAGAATATTCAATTAATATATAAAAATAATCGGGGTAATCATTTGTGCCACATAAATCTTCCCAAGATAGAAATGCAGAGCCATTAGAGAAATCTGGATTTAAACATACATCGTCATCGTTCCATTCACAATTAGTATATTCACTAGAGTTGCAATCTTCCTTATTATCCTCAAATGTACATTCATCCACATCAAATAGTGTAAAGTACATGAAATTTGTTTGATCATCTACTTCATCTATTAAAATATTACCTTGGTTTTTAATTGTTTCCATAGTCATTCCAATATTAGCATCATCATGATTATAAATGCCATTTTCAGAAAAATCTATGATTTCATCTCCATCATAATAGTATGTACTAAAATTTCCCTGTATTAAATCATCAGGAGAAACTAATCTGAATTTTATATCCCCTCTATTTTTAATATCTTCATTTTCTATACATAACTGATAATCTTTAAAAATTTCTGAGCTTATCTGAAATAAAGCAGATGAGGTCTCATTTGATTCCATCATAGATCCAATATATAATAATGGACCTAAATCCTGATTTATATAATCAGGTGTTGATGCAAATGATGATTGAGTAAGAGATGTACTAAATGATTCATTTTGAAAATCCAAACCATCTTCAGGTTTTGGAGTAAAATCAATTATTTTATCATCGCAGGAATTGAATAGAAAGATTAATAGGAAAATACTCGTAGCACGATACATAAAGGTTTTAAAACATATATTCATCTATGTTTTTTCTAAGTCTTTTAATATTTGGTTATAAACTTTAATTCTATCAGATGTATCCATATTAGAAGAGTAATTTATCATTTTATACTTCTTCTTTTTAAGAATAGATTTAACACTAGCATCTTTCATATAATCAGAAACTGTATTTTCAGATGGATCATTAAAAGCATATATATAATCAGAGTTTTTAATGCCATTTATGATATTGTTTGTTTCAGTGCCTAAACCTATTTTTTCATGTAAACCATTATCATAATCATAAAAATCACTTATTTCATGAATCATATAAACAATCTTTGTATTTTTAAATTCATCTTTATAAAAAGCATTGAAAAGTTGTGGTAACATTGATGTTTGCCAGTTATTACATATTATATAATCTGGAATCCAATATAATTTCCTTAAAGTTTCAATAGCAGCTTTAGTAAAAAATGCGAACTTTTCATGATTATCAGAATAAAACCTTCCATTCCTAGATTTATATAATAAATCACATACATTATTAAAATATTTCATATGTTCCATAAAATAAACTTGAACTCTTGTACTTGGAATAAACCCTGATTTAAGATTAATTATATTTTCCTTATCTAAAAATTCTATGGATAGCTCCTTTAATCTTATAACTTCTCTAAGTATATAACGTCTATCACTGATATAGCCATATTTTGGCTGTGTCAATCTAATATCAACTTCTTTTTCATTCTGCAAAGTAATAGAAAACTCCTTAGAAAAGGAAGCTAGAGATGTCGAATCTGAAAATGGTATAATTTCAGATGACAGGTAGTATATTTTTAACATCTAATTTAATAACTCCTTTGCTTTTTTTACGTATTCACTATTAGGATAATTCTCAATCAAATTATTCAATGTATTATTAGCATTTAATTCATCTTCTAATATAATATAGCATTTTGCCATTTTATATAGGGAGTCATCTCTTTTATTGGAGTCCATATATAAAAAAACTTTTTTCAACTCTTTAATAGATAAATGATATTTTTTCATTTTAAAATAAATCTCGCCAACCCAATATTGGCAATTATCTAATAAAGTATTATTGCTCCTAGTATTTAAGAGATAATTAAATCCTTTAAGACTTTTCTCCCATTCTCCATTTTGAAAAAATGTAAGAGAAGCTAAATATCTATCTTTAAATTCTTCATCATTAATAGGTGGAAACTTTTTAATATCATCTATAGAAGAAACTTGAGAAATTTCATTATATGTATTCCTGAATAGATTAATATTATCTTCAAATGCAGATAAGGAAAGTGAAATATTAGAATTAATACTATCAATATTAGATATCTTTCCATCAATCGCTTTAATCTTATTTTCTAGATCATATAGAATTAATTCATATGTATGAATTTTTTCTTGGATTTGATGAATAAGAGTATCATTTTTTATATAATATTTCTCACTTATCTTACTAGTCCTCATGGGACTATTAGAGTTATTACGTTTACCTATACCTTTGTCAAGATTTGAAGAGCAGGAAAAGAACAATAAGCTCCAAATGAAGAAAAGAATAAATCTCAACTTATTTATTTTTAGCATTTTTTTTAATTTTTTAGATGGTCGTAATTTACAAATATTTTATAAATGTTTTCAATATGTATTAACTAAATATGATTGTTAATAGCATTATTGATTAATCCCACAAGTACCGAACATGTTAAGAAAAACGATCCTCCATAACTTATACTTTTACCTGTTAATACTCCAGTAAATTCATTTCTAATTCTTTTATACTGACCAAACATAAATCCAATCTCTCTGCTTCCAACACCTATATCTCCAGCAGGAATATC
>CAYVTK010000019.1:8019-9216 GCA_964454465.1 uncultured bacterium
ATGCATATAAATTATACTAGCACACCCAACAACTAATGCGCTAATATACCTATTCTCTATCTTTAACGCGTAAATTAAAGACCAATATATAAAAAGAGACATACAAAATATTATTAGAAATACTGCCTTAAAACCATGTTCCTCAGCTAAAACAGAAATTATAAAATCACTATCTCTAACAGGTAAAAATTTTAGATGTGTTTGAGTGCCATTACCTAAGCCCTTACCTAAAAAACCACCTGAACCAATTGATATCATTGATTGAATCACTTGATAACCAGAACCTAAAGGATCCGTTAATGGGTTTAAAAATGTTAGAATTCTATCTTTCTGATGAGGCCTTAAAAAATTATTCCAGATATATGGAGCAGATATTGCACAAGATATATTTAAAATAAAATTTAATACAGCAATATATAACCTCGGTCTAGATATAATTAATACAACTAAAAATAAACACATCCATAAATAATATACCCATAATTGATATGTTGCAAATATGCTAAAAATAGGAGATATTAAAAAAAATATAAAATAAACTTTCGTTCTTGTCCAGAACATCAAAGGTAGAATTATTGATAAATAAGAAATTGCAGTTCCAAGATCTGGTTGTTTAATAATTAGAAGTGGAGGGATAATAGAAAAAAATAAAATTAGAAAAAAATAGGCGGAAAATTTATTATTTAAGTTAATATCAGAAAAGAATCTTGCCATACTTGAGATATACAATATTTTACCAAATTCTGATGGTTGAAAATATATATTTCCTAAAACAATCCATCTTCTTGAACCCTCAATTAAAGGAGCAAATGCAGTCACACCAATTAAAAAAATTAAAAGTATATAAAATACATATCCATAATCATACATAAACTGCAATCTAACATATTGAACAATTATAAATATAAAAATACCTAAAAAGAACCATATTATTTGTTTAAAAAATGTTGAATTAAATTGACTGAGGTCACTAGTGCTACTTAGTGATATTAATCCTAAGAAAATAAATACTAGAACAGGAAAAATTATTGACCATCTTATTTGTAATATTTGACCTTTAAAATCAAATAAACCTTTAAACATCTGTCATCCTTGCAAGATAATTAAATATTTTATTCGCTAATTTGGAGGGTTTATCAGAACCTTTTCCACCATTTTCTATAAGAATACAAATTGAATATTTTCTTTTATCTTTCA
>CAYVTK010000020.1:0-9168 GCA_964454465.1 uncultured bacterium
ATCAAAAAGTTGTCTATTATTTATAACCTTAATAGATTTAATTTTTTTCCTTCTCTTTAAAATAACAGAAAAATTAAACCCTATCCATAAAAGTGCTGCGTAATGATATATAAAATGTGAGGGTTTTAGACTTATAAGATCTTTTATTGATGATATTACCTCTAATGGTAATCGCAATATAAAATAACAAAAAGAACGCCATGGAGCATAGTTACTTAATAGAAGTATTAAACTGTTCCTATGATTATAATATACTTTCTTTGCAGACTGCATAGGAAGTGTTGCTCCACCTAAATGATATAAAACAGCTTTTGGCTCTACCCATACCTCATGCCCTGCTAAATAAGATTTCCAGTGATAATCAATCTCCTCCATATGTGCAAATAAATCCTCATCGAATCCTTCAATTATATCAAAAGTATTTTTTCTAGTTAAAAATCCAGCTCCTGATGCCCAAAATATTTTAATAGAATCATCGTATTGCCCCATATCTTTTTCAATTCTATTAAATATGCGACCTCTAGTAAATGGGAAAACAAGGTAATCCATAAATCCTCCACTCGCTCCTGCATAATCAAAAGATGATTTATTATCTAAATTTAAAATTTTAGGTTGAACAGAATTTATCTTAGAATTTGACTTTAATTTATTAACTAATTTTCGGATACAATGCTTATCAAGAATCGTATCATTATTTAGAAAAAATAAATACTCTCCTTTTGCATCTTTAGATCCTAGATTACATCCTCCTGCATATCCTAGATTGTCCAATGATTTGATAATAGTAACCTCAGGATAATGTAAATGTATATGATTAATACTATCATCACTACTTGCATTATCAACAATAATAATTTCGAAATTTTGATAAGAAGATTGATATAAAGATTTCAGACAATCCAATAATATATCTTTATTATTATGATGCGGAATAATAACTGAAACTAGTATTGGAGGATCTTCTTGATTCATAATCCTATTGTATGGACATATTTTTTAATACTTTAGAACGTTTATTAAGCATCCTTTTATTAGAAGGATTATCTTTAATCCAAGTATCAAGTTCTTCTATTGCCATATCATGCTGTTGATTTGATTGATAGGCATTCACAAGTGTATATAACATACCTTCAATTCTATGATTTTTAAATACTTCTACACAAAAATCAATGTATTCTTTATTACCCATAGATTCTAAAAGAATATCTGCAATATATTTTTGCATATCAATATCTTCAAGGTCATTAGCATAATGTTCAATAAGTAAACTCTGACCCATTTTAATGGTTCCTTGAGTATGCTGTATCTGATATAAAACACCAAAAATTGAATACTTATCACTTACAGAAAATTTAGAAATATCATGTTTATTTAAGATGTTTTCAATCAAAGCATCAATACTGCTATGATAGCCTATATTATTTACAGTTTCAAAAAAGAGAGCTAATTTACTATCAATCGGAACTTTTCCTTTTATAATATGCTCCTGTATCATTTGTTCTGTTAACTCATAATGCCCTAATTCTAAAGCTCTAATAATAGCAATAAGCTTAACGTTAACATCCGCATTTAAGCCTACAAGAGAGGCTATCATTTTTTTCTGATTCTCTGTATCATTTAGAGGTTTAAATATTTTATCTATGATTTCAAAACCTAACCATGGATCAATAGGCAGAACATCATTAGGAAAATAATCATTAAATTGATTAATTAAAATATTAAGCTGATCCAAATTATTTTGTCGTAATTGATATTGCATCATTCTTAAATAACCTATTCTATAATTTTGAACTAATCGTTTAATATTATCACTAAAGAACATAGCCGAATTATTCAAATTATTGTAACGATAAATTCCTTCATTTTTTAATACGGCCTGATTATAATCATCTACTGTCTTAATTGTATCTTCTAGAGATGCTTGCGTAAGATTTAATTTCATTTTTTGGTAATTAAGGGCATCAATAGGATCCTGTGGTAATTTATCTGATACTAGACGATATGTCATCCCCTCCATCTGTAAATACTGCATCAATCCTATCTGATTATTCTCAGAAACAGTTGCAGCAAAATAGATTGGACGCTCTTGATATAAATCTTTAATAATCTCTAAAATCATATAATCCTGAATACGAAGAACTTGCTTATGATAAGACGGAACTTTAAAGTCAAATGTGGCGTTTTCATCAATGTGTAGATTGCAATCAATAACATCCCATGGGATAACACCTTTAAATTCTTTAGAACATAGCTGATAACCTTGTTCTGTACTAATTAAATAATCGCTTTCAATCTTATAAAGATCTTCACGCAATATTGGGCTATCAAACGTAATATTTAATTTAGGGTCATCATTAATAAGCTGTTCAATATACCATGGGGTATTTAATAAACTTAAATTTACAACTTTAACATCTCGTCTAATATTTTCCACTTCTTGTAAATACCATAAAGGGATAGTATCATTATCTCCATTTGTAAATATAATAGCATTAGGCTCACATGAATTAAGAAGATTATATCCATAATCCCATGCAACATAATTACCTTTCCTAGAATGTTCTTTATAATCAGCAACTAACATTGTTAAAGTCATTAGCATAAAAATAAGAATTGATATTGATATTGATATAAAGGATGCTATGTTTGAATCTTCAAAAAATTCTTTGATTTTTTTCTGGACAAAGCTAATACCAATACCTATCCAGATTGAAAAGGCGAAAAAACTACCTACATAAGAATAATCTCTTTCTCTAGGTTGGGGATCATATTGATTCAAATAGATTACAAGCATTATTCCTGTTGCTAAAAATACACTCATTACGGCTAATGCTCTTCTCCAATCTCGTCTAAAATGATAGTACATACCAATCAAACCAAATAAAAAGGCGAGCGGAAATCCATATCTAAAAAAATCAACTCCATCTAATTTTCTATTACCTACTGGCTGATCATTTAAATCTGTAATAAGCCATGGCTTATCATCTTTATCAGATCGCCCAATGAATTGCCATGCAAAATAACGTAAATACATTTCTTTAATTTGATAATTCCAAACAAAATTCATTTTATCTTGAAACGTTGGATTATTTTTATCTAAGGTCCATCTTTTCCAATGTCCACTATTGCTACTTTTAATTGCAGCCGCAGGGTTAAAAGAAGTGATTTGTCCATATTGATCTCTATTAATATAAGATAGCGCTCTATCTAAATTATCTGGATTATTTTCATTAATTCGAGGATGCTGATTTGCCCTAATAAAAATTGTGGTATATGATGAGTATCCAATAAATATCAGTATAAAACATGATAAAAAGACCTTAATAGGGACTATATTATTTCTGACTTGATTCCATAAAATCATATATGATGCAATACAAATCGTAATAAATAATAGCATTAACCCTGCTATGATCCATCCTGATTGCCAAAATAATAATTGAATAAATCCAAGGCTATCTTTTTTTCTCTCTAAAATTTGTTGATCTTTCGATAATATTGCTCTATCTTTTTTTAACGTCTCAAGATACTCATAATCTATATTCCCTATGGCTTCTTGATTTAATTCTTGTTGATTAACATAATAATAAAAAGTATCATCAATCATACGAATTTCATTTTCATAGGTACTTATTAAATCAGATGTATTTTTAATAAAAAGTTTATTATAAATAATTAAACTAATAAATAAAAGAGACCCTATAGAAAGTATTTTAGCCATATTAGATAAAAAATCTTTATACTGACTAAGATGTAAAAATATAATTGAAGCTGTAATGAGAGTAATACTAAATATAATAATATTTAAACTATTAAACTTGCTTACAATATCTGGAAGTCCAAGAATAACACCAGAATAAATCATTATAAATGTTAAGAGCGTAATACCCATTGAAATAATTAAACCTTTAAAGGTAAAATTATATTTTTTAAAATAAATAATAAGAGCAATAAATGGAAGCGCTAATAAATTTAAAATATGTATACCTATTGCTAATCCTAGCATATAAGCAATTAATAATAAATATCTAATATTCCATTTATCATTTGAATAACTTGACCATTTTAGAATCATCCATAATACTATAGCAGTAAAAAATGTAGATAAAGCATAAACTTCAGCTTCTACAGCATTAAACCATTGAGAGTCAGTAATTGCAAATGTTAAGGCGGCAATAAGGGCACTCACATTATTAATAATAATATCAGATATATTATCTGATTCTCCATTAAATTCTTTAATTAAATGAACAATAATATGGTATAAAAACATAACTGATAAGGCACTAGATATAGGAGAAATAAGATTAACTCTAGCTCCAATATCATTTAGAATTGGGATGTGGCTAAATACATTTCCCAAAAGTAAAAATAATGGAGAACCTGGAGGATGAGGAACCCCTAGAATATATGAAGTTGCAATAAACTCTCCACAATCCCAAAAAGAAGTGGTTGGAGCCATTGTTAAAAAATATAAAATAAATGGCAATACAAAAGCTAATAATCCAAATATTTTATTAATCTGATTATACATAAATTATCCGATATTAATAAATTCAAGCATATGCTTATAATCTTTCAAAAGCTTCAATTTTAAATTTTGATTACTTATAAGTTTAGGGTCATTTTCAATAATTTCAAAGGCTCTAGTTCTAGCATGCCTAATGATTTCTCCATCATTTGAAATATCAATTAATTTTGATGAAATATAACCATGTTGCTTCGTTCCCAAAAATTCTCCTGGACCTCGAAGCTTTAAATCTTCATCTGATATTTTAAAACCATCTAAATGCTGTGCCAATATATTTAATCGCTTAGTAGAGTTTTCAGTAATTTTTCGTTGTATCATATAACAATGAGATTGATATTTTCCACGACCAATTCTTCCACGTAATTGGTGAAGCTGAGTTAGGCCAAATCTTTCTGCATTTTCAATTACCATAATTGTTGCATTTGGATTGTTAATTCCAACTTCTACAACTGTTGTAGAAATTAAACACTGAATTTTACCTTGATTAACTTCATTCATTATTTCTTTTTTATCATCTTTATTTAGTTTCCCATGTAAAAATCCTAAACTATAATCTTTAAAAATATCATTTTTAAATTTTTCATATGCACTTTCTGCATCCTGCGCTTCAATTTTATCCGATTCTTGGATAATAGGAAATACAATAAAACAAAATCGACCTTTATTCATCTCTATTTTCATGTTATCATATATAGAATGAATATTTTTACTACTAATAATAGATGTTTTAATTGGAATTCTATTTTTAGGCATTTCATCAATCCATGATAAATCCATATCCCCATGTATTGCAAAAGTAAGTGTTCTTGGAATTGGGGTAGCAGTCATCGCAAGAATATTAACACATTCTCCTTTATTAATTAAATTTTTTCTCTGTTCTACACCAAATCGGTGCTGCTCATCTATAACAGCTAATGCTAAATCTTTAAATATAACTTTTTCCTGAATTAATGCATGGGTTCCTACAATAATTTGGATCTCACCATTTTCTAATTTCTTATATATTGATTGTTTTTGTTTATCATTAATATTACTAATTAATAATTCACATGTAATATTTAGTTCCTTGCAATATTCTATGAAACTTTCATAATGCTGCTCAGCTAATATTTCAGTAGGTGCCATAATTGCAACTTGAGAATTATCACTTACAATAATTGCAGCTGTTAACATTGCAATAACTGTTTTACCACACCCAACATCTCCTTGTACTAATCTATTCATAGGTTTATTTGCAGCTAAATCTTTTCTTATTTCTCTCATAACTTTAATTTGAGATTCAGTTAATTTGAATCCTAAATTCTTATACATACTCACCGCATAATCTCCAAGATTAATAAATTTTTTACCTGTATAATGCATCATCTGATGTTTATTCATTGCAAGAACAAGTTGTAAGAAAAAATATTCATCAAATTTCAATCTATAATATGCACTTTTTAATGTGTCTTGATTCGTAGGATGATGGACTTCATATAAAGCCTTAGAATAATCATATAAACCCTCTTCTTTTAAAAAATTTTGATTAAAATGATCTTCAATATCAATATTTAATAATGCTTTATGTATTAGTCTTCTAATGCCTCGGCTATCTAAACTAACTTGCTTTAAAGAATTCGTAGTTGCATATATTGGAATAATTGCACCTGTATTTAAGGGATCATCGCTACCATCTAAAATATCAAACTCAGGGTGAATAATTCTATACCCTTTATAAAATTCAATCTTTCCATAAATAGCAATACTATCACCTATATTAAATTTATCAACCATCCAAGATATACCATGAAACCAAATACAATTAATAAATCCTGTTTCATCTATAATATGTAATTGAAAATATTTTCCTTTTTTCAATTTTTTAACTCCAAAAGACTCAACTGTACCAATAACAACTACTTTTTCATTGATTTTGACTTTATTAATAGGTTTAATATTTGTTCGATCTAAATATTTTCTAGGGAAATTTTTAAGTAAATCTTGGACATAATCAATACCTAAGCTATTAAGGAATTTACCTCGCTTTGGTCCTACACCTTTTAAATATTGAATTTCAGTGGCAAGATGAATTTTAAATTGATTATTCAATTTTATTTTTTAGAAATGATGGCAGAATGATTTTCAACAAGCTTATTATAATCTTCTAAATATAGATCATATTTTTTTCTTTCATAATCTACTATTTTTTCTGGGGCTCTTTTTATAAAATTTTCATTGTCTAATTTCTTTTTAACATTATCCATCCTAGCTTTGACATCACTAATTTTAGATTTCAATCTTTCTACCTCTTTATCAATATCTATTAATCCCTCCAATGGCAAAAATATTTCTAAATTATCTACAACTGCTGTTGCCGATTGCTCTGGTTTATCAATATTTTCTCCAGAATCTATATTAACAATATTAAGTAGTTGAGATAAATGATGCTTATTTTTAATTAAAATATTAGCCTTTTCATTAGAGCCTCTACATAAAATTTCTATTTCATGTTTTGGAGACACCCCTAAGCTTGTTTTAATATTTCTAATAGATGATATTACAGACATTAAAAATTCAATACTTTCTGTTTCATCTGAAAATTTGAATTTAGACTCTACTACAGAATATGTTGCTACTGCTAAAAGTGTTTCATCTTTATTTAATAAAGACCAAATTTCTTCAGTAATAAATGGGGCAAATGGATGTAGTAACTTTAAAATACTTTTAAGTACATAAACAGCTACGGATAAAACTTGCTCTCTATCACTATCTGATATTCCATAAATTTTTGATTTTGAAAATTCTATATACCAATCACAATAATCTCCCCATACAAAATTATATATTTTTTTAATAGCATCATTCATCTTGTAATCATTAAAAGAATCTTCAACATCTTGAATAATAATATTGAGCTTATTTAGAATCCACTTATCCGTTGAATCTAATTCATTAATATCAATCTCTGAAATATCTAAACTGGTATTATCATCTATATTCATCATAATAAAACGAGAACAATTCCATAATTTATTCATAAAGTTTCGTCCTTGCTCTAAACGATCTTCATCAAAATGAATATCAAGCCCTTGTGGAGCCATCATTAAAATACTTACTCTAACAGCATCCACACCATATTGATCAAATAATTCAAGAGGATCTGGAGAATTTCCTAGAGACTTACTCATTTTTCGACCTTGAGAGTCTCTAATAATGCTAGTAAAATAAACATTTGAGAATGGAATTTGATTTTTAAAATATATTCCCGACATAATCATACGTGCAACCCAGAAAAAAATAATATCTGGACCTGTAACTAAATCTTGAGTTGGATAGAATTTATTTAATTCATCATTTTCATCTGGCCAACCCAATGTTGCAATTGGCCAAACCCATGAACTAAACCAAGTATCAAGAACATCTTCTTCTTGTCTCCACCCTTCTCCTTTAGGAGGAATAATATCACAATAAACCTCATCACCTTTGTACCATACAGGAATTCTATGTCCCCACCATAATTGTCTTGAAATGCACCAATCTTGAATATTATTAAGCCAATGATTATAAATTTTCTCCCATCGATTAGGATAAAATTTTATTTCTTTATCTTTAATAACTTTTAATGCAGGCTTTGCAAAATTCTGCATTTTTAGAAACCATTGCTTTGATAAACGTGGTTCAATGATTGCATCAGTACGTTCTGAATGTCCTACTTTATGCACATAGTCTTCAGTTTTTAAAAGAAAATTTTCAGCCTTAAGTTGTTCTAAGACCATTGATCTAACCTTAAAGCGATTATGATTATGGTAAGTTTCTGGGACATTATTATTAAAGGTAGCATCATCATACATAATATTGATAATCTTAAGATTATTACGTTGAGCCATATCATAATCATTCATATCATGTGCAGGAGTTACTTTAACACAACCTGTTCCAAATTCCATATCGACATATTCATCTGCAAAAATAGGAATTTCTTTATTAATAATAGGCAGAATTATAGATTGACCTATATATTTTTTATATCTTGTATCCTTAGGATTTACTGCAACACCAGTATCTCCCAGCATTGTTTCTGGACGTGTAGTAGCTACAATTAAATATTCATCTGAATTTTTTATTGGATATTTAATATGCCATAAATGACCTTGTTCTTCTTTATAAATAACCTCTTCATTAGATAGGGCTGTTTTACCTACTGGATCCCAATTAATCATTCTTGTTCCCTGATAAATAAGACCATCATTATACAATTTAACAAATGTTTGGATTACCGATTTATAATATGCATCATCCATTGTAAAACGCTGTCTACTCCAATCACATGAAGCTCCTAATCTTTTAAGTTGCTCTATAATAATTCCGCCATATTTATCTGTCCATTCCCAACAATGCTCAATAAATTTTTCACGCCCAATAGATTTTTTATCAATACCCTGATTCTTAAGGAATTTTGTAACTTTTGCTTCAGTAGCAATAGATGCATGGTCTGTTCCAGGCAACCATAAAGTATCTTTACCCTTCATTCTAGCTTGTCTTACAAGAACATCTTGAATAGAGTTATTTAAAACATGTCGAAGATGTAAAATACCTGTAACATTAGTAGGTGGAATCATAATAGTAAAAGATTCTTTTTCTCCTTTTTCATTAGGAGT
>CAYVTK010000021.1:0-8378 GCA_964454465.1 uncultured bacterium
ACAAAAGAGTTTATTAAAAGAAATGGGGAATTCACAGTTAATATTGCCCTTATTTCTTCTGGAGTTCCTATAATTGGAGTTGTATATGCCCCTGTGCTTGATACTGCATGGTATGGAATTATAGACGAAGGTTCATACAAAATCTTAAAAGATGAATCGCCTATTAAAATCAATGTAATAGAACCAAATAGTACTATTAAAGTTGTGACATCTAGATCACATGCAAATAATCCAAAATTAAATGAATTTTTAAAAGATTATCCTAATCATGAACTTGTTAAGATGGGAAGTTCTATAAAAATTTGTTTAGTTGCAGATGGAACAGCTCATATGTACCCACGTCTCGGGCCTACAATGGAATGGGATACAGCAGCTGCTCATGCTGTAGTTAAATATGCTGGAGGAAATATTTACGATTTGAAAAATAAAAATGAACTTATATATAATAAATCCAATCTACTAAATCCTGAATTTTTAGTATATTCTAATTAATGGAGTATCATGAAAAAATATTTTATATCAATATTACTTTTAGTATCAAATTTATTTGCAGCATTGCTTCATCCTGAAAATGGCTCAACACTAACTACTACACATGTTAAATTTGAATGGGAGCAGGTTCCTGATGCTACTGAATATATAATAGAAATTAATGGTTCTGATGTTGCTACAAGTGAATCTTTGATATATATATCAACTAATGATTTGATGTGGAATACAGAATATTCATGGACAATTAAGCCTGCCTTTAGTGATGGTACTACCGGATCATCTACTGGAAATTATATTTTTTCTATAGCAGATACTCGATCTAGTGCAACTACTACAGGGACCTATGAGGGTAATGAGGTTACAATATTTAGCTCATTTTTAGATTATTATAGCGCTGCAATTGATAAGGATGGTAATGAAATTTGGAATTCTAGTGATGAAAATTTAATATTTTATAATACAGATTATTATGGACAACTTTTTGGCGCTAAATACGATAATACCCTAGAAAATAATCTTCCTGTAGTTGAATATAATTTAGATAATCAAATAATTTGGCAAGAGCCTAATGAATATTTTTCTCATCATGAAATGATTCAACTTCCAAATGGTAACTATATGTCAATATTAGAAGATATAAGGCTTGGACCTATACCTATAAACCTACCAAATAGTTTATCTCTTCTATTTCAATTGTTAGGCTATGTTGCAGATGGGACCACAGAGGAATTTCCATGGGTTGGAGATAGAATTGTTGAATGGGATTCTAATGGTAATGAGGTATGGAGCTGGAGTGCTTTTGATTATTATAGTCAATTTGACTATGATACTATTGCAGGAACATGGGCAGCAGCATTTAATGATGCTCGTTTTGATTGGACCCATGCTAATGCATTCTGGTTTTCCGAGGAAGAAAATGCAATATATTTTTCGGTACGACATTTGTCAAGAATAACAAAAATTGACTATGCTACAGGTGATATTATATGGAATATGGGTCTTGAAATGCCTTCAGGAGATATAGATTGTGGTCAAGATTTAGGGTTCTCTTTTCAACATAGCATAATGGAATTAAATAATGGAAATATTCTTACACTTGATAATGGGAATATTAGTGAAACAATAAATAATACTGATTACCCCACAACAAGAGCACTTGAAATTACAATTAATGAATCTGAGAATTCATGCGAGGCAACAATAGCATGGAGTTATAACTTACCTGAAGAATTATTTGGGTTTGCATCAGGAAATGTACAAAAATTAGATAGTGGAAATTATTTAATCACTACTGTTGGTGGTGGTGGGACCACTTTAGAAGTAACACCTGATAATCAAATAATATGGGAAGCTACATATAATTTATCTTTCCCTAATGGTGCTGTGTATCGTGCAAACAGATTGCCTAGTCTATATCCTGTAGAGTTTAGTATAGTTATTCCTAATATGTATTTAGATAATACAAATATAACTATTGATGCTGATAATCAATTTGATATTTTGATTTATAATGATGGTAC
Source organism: uncultured bacterium (assembly GCA_964454465.1). GTDB lineage: Bacteria > Fidelibacterota > Marinisomatia > SCGC-AAA003-L08 > D37C17. The sequence continues at coordinate 2,013 of CAYVTK010000021.1, forward strand.
TAAAAATGAAACTTTCTGCATAGAAGAATTAAATGATTGTATATTAATTGAAGCAAATGATAAGGCTCTAATCTCTGTACCAATTAGTTCTAATGTTATGACTTTAACAGTAATTCCAGATCATAGAGAAGATTTAGAAAAAAATATCACAGTACATATTAATGGAACTTTTGGCTCCGACTGCGATCCTAATTTTACATATTTTGAGCTTGAAAATATTCCAAATTCAGCAATTGTACTTGATGGAAGTCAATGTTTTAGCAATATAGATTTAGCTGTCCTAAATGATATCATAACAGATAATAATCTTTCTCTAAATCCAATTGAAGTTGGTACTCAAAATTGGTTTAATGGACATTTAACTAGGCTTACTATAGGGAATTTTTATGATGGTGGAAATATAACTCTAACCACACTGCCTGAATCTATTGGGAATTTACCAAATATCGCAATATTATATCTTAACTATAATGAATTAACATCTTTACCAGATAGTATAACAAACCTTACAAATCTAATTTGGTTAATATTATCATTTAATAATCTTACACACTTGCCTGAGAGTATTGGGAATCTTAGCAATATGATTTGGTTAGATCTTGGTTATAATAGCTTGGAATCAATTCCTGAAAGTATTGGAAATTTTTCTATGATAGATTATTTATGGATATTTAATAATAATTTATCAGAATTACCTGAAAGTATTTGCAACCTAGATTTAGATTGGAATGGATTAGATGCTAACTTTCTCCCATATTTTGGCTCAGGAGGAAATATGCTATGTGAGAATCTTCCTGAATGTGTGGAAAATAGTGAAAACATTAACACATCAATTGATCCTTTATATTATTCATTCTTAATAACAGTTGAGCAGGACTGCTGTGGAGGAGAAATGGATGTAAATGGAGATGGAATCCTTAATGTAGTAGATATTATATCTATTGTCAATATAATATTATCAACAGAGGAGTTAACAGAAGAGCAATTATGCGCTCATGATGTTAATGGAGATGGAATTCTTAATGTAGTAGATATTATATCACTTGTTAATACAATTCTTGGAGCTTAGCATCATATTTTAATAATACATGAGGCTATAGATAATCCAGCACCAGTACCAACTAAATAAATAATATCATCTGTTTTTATTCTATTTTCTTTATATGCTAGAACTAAAGCTAATGGTATAGATGCAGCAACACAATTACCCGTTTTATCAATAATATCTATAACTTTTCTTTCTTTGAAACCTCCATATTTAGAGTAAGCTTTAACAGCCATACCTGATGCCTGATGAGGAATGACTAAGCTAATATCATCAACACTTAAGCTATTATTTTTTAAATCTTTTTCAATAAGCTTATAAACTTTTTTTCTAGCCATCCTATAAACTTTTGGACCATCCATTGAAAATAAATTATCAGATTTATCAGTTTCTTTATCTTGAGGATGAAGATTTGTTCCACCACCCCTTACCTCTGTTAATAAAGCACCATCAGGATATGTATTCATTGTATAGTCTATTATCCCCTTTGTTTTATCAGTTGTTTTTTCTATATATATTGCTGCTGCAGCATCTCCTAGAAGAGAAGAACTTTCAGGTTCATTAAAATTTCTGCCTCGTGTTCCTCTATCAGAGGATACAATCAATATTCTCTCATATAAACTTGCATTAAGCAATGATACAGCTGAATTTAATGCTACGATAAAAGATAAACATGTACTATGAATACTAAATGATGCGATTCCATCAAAGCCTAATTCTTTTTGTATAAATACAGAAGTATCAGGTAGTGTTTGCTTTGGAACACCTGAAGCATTAATAATCAAATCTGGAGAAGGTTTGTCACCTATTGCTTCTTTTGCAGCAATAGCTCCCATTTCATCTACGTCTATACTAGAGACTCTTCTCTCATATACACCTGTATGATTAATAATCCAATCTTCAGATTTACCTATAATTTCAGATAACTCTTTTGAAGTTTGGATATTTGGAGGAAGATAACTACCATATCCGGTAATCTTAAAGTTTGATATTATATCAGACATTAAAAATAATATGTTAACCTTGATCTAAAAGATGAGAACGATTCCATATTATTAAAATTATAATTTTCTATTTTATCATCTCCATAAATCTTAGTTATACCAAGTCCAAGTTCAACTCCACTTTCAAGCTCATATTCAGCCTCTATTGATAAGAGTCTACCATCACCGTGTGCAGCATCTAAAAATGCATTAATATCAATAGTTAAACTTTTATCTGGAAAAGCTTTTTCAATATTAATCAACATTGCTTCTGGGGTTATCATAGCATAAGGTGTTCCAACCCCAGGAATAAACAAATTTTCTGTTTCAAAATCTTCTAAGCTCATGCCTAAACCATCTTCTACTTCTTGGCAATCTGCAGCTGAAAATACAGGTAATGCCTCAACTAAATCAGGACAATTAAGGCCTAATGTATTGGAGCTGTAGCTTGAAATTTCATGCTTAAAATATTGAGCATTTACTGTAAGATCATTTTCAAATGGCATCTCAAATTGGACTGCAGTTTGAGAATATTCTACTTCTTCTTGAAATGCACGCGTCTGATCCATCCATAATTTTGAAGCTCCAAAAATTTCATCATAACCTGAACCTGTATAATAAGGATTTTCTAATACATTAAAAGAATCCAAGTTATTTTTATCACTAGACTCAAATAAAGCATAATCAAAACTAAGTGTAAAATCATCAAATAAAAGTACTGCTCCAAGAGCATATACATCCGTATATCTATAAGAATATCTTGGAACAGGTTGAACCTCATTACCTTGAAAAGCATTATCTGTATAGACAGTTAAACCTGATAAATTAAAAAGTCTATCATATAATCCTAAGTATGAAAGTGATATATCTCCAAAATTAAAAGAGGACTTAATATTTATACCATACTCACCTGGGGTATCATCATTAAGGACTGTAGTCTGTTCTGATGGAGATGTGCCTGCAGGTAAACCTATAGGATAATCAGGATCATTAATAGGGATTCTATTGGTATTATGCATTGGAGAATACACAAACGAAATTTTCTGAGTAGCTCCAAGTAATTCATAGAAATAATCAAGTTCCATATCATAAGCAAGGGAGTAAACTCCTAACTTTTTTTCAGATCCTCCTAATAAGAGATAATAGTAATCATACCCATTTAAGTTATCAATAGGACTATTCTCATCAATACTTCCCCATGCATGAATTTGCTTCCCTATTCTAATCTCATTATTATTAAAATAGTATGACATATAAAGTTCTCTAATATCTAAAAGGAAATCTTCCAAGCTAGAATCTGTCATAAAATCTGTATCTCTTCGGTTCCTATACTCAATACCTATATTCCCGAAAATATTAAAACTATCACTAAATTGATGTTGAACATTAAGGTCTAATAATCTAAATGGAATATTCACTAATGCAGTGTTTTCTAATCTAATCATATAAAAATATTCAGCTTGTCCAGTAATATTAGTTGATGAGGAGATAGTCATACTAAAACATAATGACAGTATTAATAGATATTTATAACATTTTTTTTTCATTTAGAGTTCCTTTTATTTATTTCTTTTCTTAAGTCTAACATAATTTCATTACCTTGCCTAATCCATGCTTTATTATAAGCCCAACTAGGAAAATCTCCTCGCATATCACCATTCCAATCATATGTAACTAAAGTACTATGGTCATCTAGAGAAGCTAATGTCCACCCTCCTCTAGCATTAATCAATCGGATATATTTTTCATCTTCAGGAAAACTTTTTGTAACAATAGGCTCATACAAATAACTAATACTATTGTTATTTTCCAATCTTTTAAATTTAATAGTATAATCCCTATCTGTAAAAGGAAAAGGCATATTAATGGCTAATCTAACTTCATTGTCATCATTAGTATCTGATATCGTGATTGATTTAAAAAAAGATTTATAATTTTCTACATCTTTAATCACATCTAATACTTTATCCATAGAATATTTGATAACAATTTCTGCTCTACAATGAGGATAGTCCCCTTTAAAAGCTTGTATGAGTACATCTTTATCTTTCAATACTTCCCAATTAGCATTAGAAAATAAAAAACAATTTATAAACATTAATATTATAAGATTCTTATACATGAAATTATTTTAAAAATGTCGTATATATAGCAGAACAATCTTGTTTTATTCTTTCTGCAGTTAATCCAAATTTTTCTAAATCATACTGATGCCCACTTTTAAAAGATCGTTGTTCTTCTGCTGTCTTTTTAATATTAGAAATAAATTGATCTGAAGAATCATAATCAATAAAGTTTAATATTTCATCCATCAAGCCTTCAAAGTCTGACATCATCCTATCAAATCTAACAATCATTACTTTTGTTTTATCTATTTTATTATTACTCCAATCATCTTCAAATCTTAATAAAAGTTCAATTAAAGCTCTATATAATTTTTCTATAAACTTTTGCCTTTGATCTTCTGGCATTGACCAAAAATCAAATTTTTTATCTAAAACACCCGTCACTAAACTTAGACCTGAGGGGATAACACTTAAAGGATCTCTTATCATATATAAAATTTTCCCATCATTAAATTTTTTTTGATAGGCAGGGCAATTTGCACTAACTGAGAAAAGTTTTGCAATCATTCTATCACTACTATGAAACTTTAATGTCCTCTTCCACATAGATTCAAACCATTTAAAATCTCTTTTTGATTTATTTCTCTTTTTGGGGTCAACCCAATCAAAAAGATTTTCATCTGACCAGGTTAAAAAAAATCCATACAAGAAAAAACCATCAAAAAAACGAAATAACATTGATGCATCATCAGTTTCTATTGATGACAAACTAGTTCTATGTGCTTCTGTTGAATGATATTTTGTAGGGCTAAAACGTTCCAGAATAGGTAAAATAGGTTTAATTATTTTTTGAAGTGTAACTGAAGTATATATCAATTGCCATAGTTCAGATCCTGAGCCTATATTGTTTTTAATAAGATAGCGATGTAAAAAGGTTGTTCCTGATCTTGGATTACCAACAATAGTGATTGGATTTTTAATCCTTGTATTAATCAATGAGGGGAAAAAAATATTATCAAGAATCATGAAGAATCCTATCACAATTCTTATAATAAAAAGAAATAAAAACAGGAATATGAATGATAACCAGGTTCCAAATATTTTACCCATGGTAAAATAAACTTTTAAAACTCTATTTATAATTGAAATTTGCATAATAGATACAGGTTTAATTTATACATAATAACTAACATATGGATATACCTTTACAAAGTATTACATTAATTATTTTTTGTATTCTTATTTTAAAGATTAATTTATACAGTATTAATTATATAATTAATTAGGATATGAGATGTTTAAATTTTTATTATTTTTTCTATTTTCTGTAGCATTTACACAGGAACCATCTCCAGGATATACTCTATATACTCCTGGTGGAGGTGGAAGTGCTACAACATATCTAAAAGATATTGATGGAAGTATTTATAATAGCTGGTCTCATGGAACAGGTCCTGCAAGTATGCCTTATCTTGTACCTGGAGATGAACCTGGTTTTGAAAATACATTATTATATTATCCCTGTCAAGTAAATAGCCCAACGATGGAAAATGGAGGTGTTGGAGGACAAGTAGAAATTTATAATTGGGATGGAGATTTACTTTGGGAATATGAATTATCTGATGATGTATATCAACACCACCATGATATAGAACCTCTACCAAATGGAAATTTTTTAATAATTGCATGGGAAAGAACATATTATTCAGAATGGACTGACTTAGGACGTACATCTGTAAATAATTCATTAAGCCAAATGTGGTTTACAACAATATTTGAAATTGAACCTGATTTTGATACAGGTGATGCAAATATTGTATGGGAATGGAACATAAAAGATCATCTAATTCAGGATATAAGCCCACAATACAATGCTTTTTATGGACAAATCTCAGATCATCCAGAACTTATGGATATAAATTGTGGAAGTGTTGGTGGCAATGGTGGCCCTGGAGGCCAAGCCAATGGAGATTGGATGCATATTAATGCGGTACATTACAATGAGCACCTAGACCAAATTGTATTTTCATCTAGACATCAGGATGAACTATACATTATTGATCATAGTACAACAACAGAAGAAGCAGCCTCACATTCAGGAGGATTATATGGAATGGGTGGAGACTTTTTATATCGCTGGGGAAATCCTCAAAATTATGATAGAGGTAATAGTGGATATCATAAACTAGCAGATCAGCATTCAGTAAATTGGATACCAGAGGGATATCCTGGAGAAGGAAATCTCATCTTATTTATTAATTTTTATCCAAGT
>CAYVTK010000022.1:0-8167 GCA_964454465.1 uncultured bacterium
AAAATTTAAACAAGGATACAGGGATGGTGTAATTCTAATATCTGTAGAAAAAAAATTGCTTGAAAACTTTGTATGCCCTATTGTAAAAATAGATAAAAATACAAAATTAGAATCAATTCCAAAAAAAAGACGAGATAATGAAGAGATTTATATTAGCATAAAAGCTCTTAATGGAGAACCTTTAGAAATTGGAGGGGTAGATTTGGTCTTATATCGCTATGATGTATTAGAGGAAACAAATGAAAGAGAAACAGATAAACATTGGGAACTTATTGCATTCCATGCAATACCTAAAGAAGTCGATATATTGCCTATGGGCCCTGTTACAATGATGAGAAATCAACTGCAACTTCCTGGCGGAACTAAAGGAAAATATTCGTCAGAACAATGGGCTGAAGGAGTTTTGTTTTGGCAAAAATATGCTCTGCTAAAATAAATAAGAGGTTATTATGAAAAATATATATGAATGGAATAACGAGTATGCATTATATCATAAAAATAAAACTAATAAACTAATTCATTGGATATGCATACCTCTTATTATGTTCAGTTTGTTTGGCCTTCTATCTTTAATACAACCTTTTACTTTTATGATTAATACAGGGACATATAAAATTACTGTATTAGGGCTTTTTATTATCCTGGCAATACTCTACTATTTAAAACTCTCAAAAAGCTTAGCAATAGGCATGTTATTCGTTTCAATGATATTTCTTACTATTATAGATAGTATAAGCTTATTTGATAAAAATAAACTTTTTTTAATCTATACATCTATATTCATTATTGCATGGATAGGTCAATTTATTGGTCATAAAATAGAAGGAAAAAAGCCTGCTTTTTTCAAAGATTTACAATTTTTATTAATTGGGCCTTTATGGCTTTTATCATTCATCTATAATAAGCTAAATATAAAAATTTAATGATTAGTAGATATCTTATACTCTTCATTATAATATTTACATCCTGTACAATAAGACGAGATTTTACTCCAAAACCTTTTCAAAATAATGAACAAGACATCCAAAATATTTCAAGCAGTACGCTATTTGAGAATGGAAGTTTAATTATCATCAGAGATAACTGGGGCGTGCCCCATATTTTTGGGAAAAAAGATTCAGACGCTGCATTTGGATTAGCATATGCTCACTCTGAAGATGATTTTCAAACAATGCATGACCTTCTACTTAGAGCTAGAGGAAAATATGCATCTATATATGGACCTGGAAAAAATAAAATAGATGCATCCTTAGATTATTTAGTAGGGCTACTAAAAGTATGGGAGACAGTCGAAAATCAATATGAAACACTAAGTGAAGAAACACGTCTCTTATGTGAAGGATATTCTGATGGCATAAATTACTATATAGAGAAAAACCCTGATATAGAACAATATATTTACCCAGTCAAACCTCAGGATATTGTTGCTGGTTTTATCTACAAAACACCTTTTTTCTTTGATCTTCCTATATTCTTATCTGTTTTATATACAAGAGAACCTAATGAAATTCCACAATCATTCACTATTGATGATAAAATCAATCTCATAACAAAAGGATCGAATGTCTTTGCAGTTTCTCCTAAATTAACATCAGATCAATCAACTCTATTAGCTATAAATTCGCATCAGCCCTGGAATGGAGACCTTGCTTGGTATGAAGCACATATCTATAGTGATGAAGGACTTAATATTAGTGGAGGCCTATTTCCTGGAAGTCCAATCATTTTAGTAGGCTATAATGAATATTTAGGATGGGGCCATACCGTTAATAATCCTGATATTTTAGATATATATGAATTAACTATAAATCCAGAGAATGAAAATCAATATCTCTTTGATGGACAATGGCTTGATTTAGAAAAATATGACGTTAATATTGCAATAAAAGGAGTTGGAAAACTTGGAATATCACATTCAGAACCAGCCTTCTGGTCTGTACATGGACCTGTAATAAAAGGAGAGAAAGCAACTTATGCTATACGATATAGCTGGGAAAATAATATCAAAATTATTGAACAATGGTATAAAATGAATAAAGCGACTAATTTTGAGGAATTTAATAACGCGATGTCCTTAATGGCGCTACCAATGTTTAATACAGGTTATGCAGATAAAGAAGGGAATATATTCTATCTATATAATGCCAAACTACCAATTCGAGACAACTCATATAATTGGAGAACAGTAGTTCCAGGTAATACCTCTGCAACACTCTGGAAAGATTTTATACAATATAAAGATTTACCTCAAATTTTCAATCCTACATCTGGGTATATACAGAACTGCAACAATGCCCCTCATTACACATTGCAGAAGGACTTGCAAGAAGATAAAATTTTCTACAGTGGATTTGAAACACACAATACAAATCGATCAATAAGGGCAGAAGAATTATTTTCTAATGCTAATTCAATTACGTATGAAAATTTTAAAACAATGAAATTTGACCTAAAGTATTCAAAAGAATCAACTATTGCACAAATTATTAATAGAGCAATAAAATTAATGCAAAATGAAAAAGACTCAAGGATTAAAGAAGCAGTTAAAATTTTAGAAAATTGGGATTTGTCAACAGATATCAACAATTCAAATACGACTCTTCCCATTGTTAGTTTCGGAAAATTTATTGATACTCCTATACAAAACATAACAGAACAGATGATTGTAGACAATTTAAATGCAGGAATTGAATTTCTCTATGAACATCACCAAGGGATTAATATTCCATGGGGTAATGTTAATAAGCTAATAAGAGGAAAGGCTTTGCTACCTCTATCAGGAGGTCCTGATATACTAAGAGCAATCTATGGAATAAAAACTGAAGATGGTTTATTAAAAGGAATTGCAGGAGATGCATATATGGCTTTAGTAAAGTGGGATAAAGATGGCGCTATAAAATCAGAGACTATACATCAATTTGGTTCTGCGACTACAGATGAAAAATCGGAACATTATTCAGATCAAGCATATCTATTTTCAGAAGAAAAATTAAAAGAAACTTCATTGGATATTAATACAATTGCAAAGAGTGCAAAATCAATTCAAATTATTTACTAATACTATTGCTCAAGAATAATATCAAGTATAAGAATAATATCTGTTATATTTAAAATAGAGTTCATATTCATATCAGCTGAGCATATATTAATATCATAAGTATTTGGATCTAATATATAGTCTAATACTAGAATAATATCAACTATATTAATATTAGCATCATAATTAACATCGCCAGCAACACCATTCCCTCCACATACACCACATTCATCAATTTCCTCATCACAATTCCCATCACAATCAAATCCATTGGATTCGAATATACAATCGGAGTCATCTGCAAATAGACTAGGATTATAATTACATGCTAATTCATTTGAGCATCCTTTATATGTTATAAGGTATGCAGATCCTGAAGAATCACCTAAATCATCATCAAATTGAGAACCAACAAGAACGTAACTATCATATAAGGAGACAGAACCACTAAATTCATCATATTCAGATACATCTTCAGGGATATATTTAATTTCATCTAACACAGAGTAGTTATCGATTTCATAAATATAAACCGCTCCTGAATTTATGCCATTATCATCATCAATGGAGCCTACTGAAATATAATTATCAAATATTGAAACAGATAATCCGAAATTATCATTTATGGATTGATCGGAAGAAACAAGACTAAAACCAAAATCAAACATATCATCAATAAAATTATAGATATATACTGAACCTGAATTAAGATATCCTGCATCTTTATGAAAAGCCCCAACAATCATTCTATTGTTATCAATAGCAAGATCATTACCAAACAAGTCATAATCAGCACCATCAGGAGCTAAAAGGACTTGTTTTTCTTCCCAATTACTACTATCATTGTTTACAAAAACAGTAACCGACCCAGAATTAATCCCATTTTCATCATTATAGACAGATCCTACAGCAAGTTTATCTAAATCTATTGATACACTAACACCAAAAAAATCTTCTGCACTTTGATTGCTGGAATATAATTTTGTTTTTAATATCCACGAATCAGAATCGTTAGTATACACATATACAGAGCCTGCATCCTCTCCCATATCATCATCATATACAGCACCAACAACTATATTATTTTGACTAATATCAACAGCATAGCCAAATCTATCATATGGGGCACCATCAGGTGGAATTAACTTGCTATGAAACTGCCAATCCATATTATTATAATAATACACATAAACGGAACCTGATTTTTCACCATTAACATCATCGTAAAGCGCTCCAACGACTAACCAATTATCATCTATAGCAAGAGATTTTCCAAAATAATCATTATAATCACCATCAAAGGCTAATATTTTATATTCTTCTAGAATTTGAGTTTGTTCATACCTATAAACATAAACAGAGCCAGAGTTAGACCCGTTATCATCATCTCTATTAGCACCAACAGCAAGCCAATTCTCTGATAAAGAAACAGCCTTTCCAAATCTATCATCAAAATTTCCATCAGATGCTACGATTTTGGAATCAGCAACCATAAACGACAATAAAAATATAAAAACAATACTATACATATCACCCTATTCTATTAAAGCATCGCAAAGTTAATAATATTTTAAGATAAAAAATGCAATTAATATCACAAAACTATATTTTAGTTTTGAAGATATAATCCCATAGCATGAATGTAGAAGCGTAATTTCCATCCCTTTTTGCATGATGAACATCGTGATGTTCATTAGTACCATAAAAAGGTATAAAAGAAAAAATATTTGATGTTCTTATTCCTGAATGAATTGCAATTTCATGAAAATTGCGGATAAAAAGATATAACCAAAATGTATATATTGAGACACCTCCTATACATAATATACCTATAAAAGGGCCTATAAATCCGGACATCCACTCTAGAGGATGAACATAAATATAATCAATGGGAATTGGAGAATTAGCTCTATGGTGTATTTTATGAATTTTTGAATAAATATATTTATTTTCATGCATTAGACGATGGAGAAAATAGAAAAAAGTATCATCAAAAATTAAAATTATAAATAATTGTAATAAAATTGTAATGATAGAAATATTTGTATCTACATCAATAATATATTCTTTAAAAAAGAAAAATCCAATAAATACGAAGAGAACTAAAGTCAAAACATTGATAATAAATAAAGGAGTGTGGTTTTTTAAATATTTTAAATCTCTTTCTGAATTTTGCTGAATTTGTTTATTAGTACCAATTTTATGTGATACAATCAAATATGAATAGAGGTATCCTATAACATTAACAAATAACAATAAAACAATTGTTATATTCATATCTTGATCAAATAAGTTCATTTGTGCTCTCTTTTTAAAATTAATTAAACATAAATTAATTTATAGTATTAATTTAACATAATTTCTATCTTAAGGATAAAACAAATATGATTTTTATAAAGCGATATATTTTATTTTTACTCTTCAGTTTAACATTAGCTCAATTAGTTAACTATGACCCCCCCCTATCATATATACATAAGACTAATAAAATTAAATTCTATCAGATTGAGGATATTCTCAATACAAATACTGCTATGGAATGCACTACAATAAATAATAATAACAGTATTTGTCAAATAGGAATTAACATTCAAACAAAAGATTTATTTTATATAGAATTTTTACTCTCTGATAATTATCAAAATAAAAATATATTCATATTAGATAATAATAATAGAGAAATTTTTAATGGCCCCTACCCTATATATAATAAAAAAATTAAATCAAACCCATTAAATACTGAATCAATAATCATAGAGGTTGATATTGAAAATTATATAAAATCTCTATCTGTTAAAATTCTTGGGTATAAAGAGATATCGAGAAAATATTCTATTCAAAAAGAAAATAAATTCTATAAAAAAAATACTACTAGAGAAGATCCTACTGTTCTTTTAACAGGATATTGGCCTCCCACAAATGAAATGGTTAGACACTTTAGTCAAAATCAAGATTTAAATCCTAATGGATGGCAAGGAGATAATTGGGAAAATAGAGGTTATGATATTGTCTCCTATTTTCCTGAGTTCTCTGATCCTGATTGTTCAAGTTGCGGACAAGGCTTTGGAGATATAGAAGTCGATTACCAAGATACATCAGAAGATTTTTGGCCCATAGTAAATGGGCATAACCCTATTGCGCTAATTACATTTAGCAGAGGATATATGGATCAAAGTTGGGAATTAGAATACAATGCCTACAACAGAACAAATTGGTATAATGATTTCACATCTCCATTTCAACCAACTCCGAATCCTCCAGATTCTAATGAAGATGCCTTTTATCTAAGAAATTCCAATCTGCCAATGAATCAAATTGTTGATGCAATATCTAATCTAAATATTGGATTGAGTCCATATATTGATATTAATGGAGATCCTGGCCATTATGTATCAGAATTCATGGCATATCATGGTACATGGTACAGAGATTTAAATCAATTTAATACTACTCAAAACTGTATTGCTGCAGGTCATATTCATGTTGGAGGGTATATTAATTGGGACACTGCAAAAGTTGCAACAGAAGAAAGTATCAGAATTCTTCTTAATTATCTCGACTCATTTATTTATACTCCTGGAGATTTAAATCAAGATACTATTATTGATATATTAGATTTGGTCATCGTTATTAATTTTATATTAGGTGATATGGAATTATCTAATATTCAAGAGTATGCTGCTGATATTAATGAAGATACCATCATTAATATTCAAGATGTTATCATGATTATTAATATAATCTTAAATTAAAAACCCTTCTAGAAAAGAAGGGTTTTATGTTTGTGGTCGAGCAGGGACTCGAACCCCGGACTTCCGCCTTGTAAGGGCGGCACTCTGAACCAACTGAGTTACTCGACCTAAATAAGTTATTTTTCTAAGGCTAATTTAATAACATCTTCTACATCTTTCACAAATGTTATTTTCAGATCTTTTTTCACTTGAGAAGGAATTTCTTCTAAATCTTTTTCATTTAGATAAGGCGCTATAATATGTTTTAATCCAGCACGATGTGCTGCCGTAGATTTTTCCTTTAATCCTCCTATTGGCAGGACATTACCTCTTAAAGATATTTCTCCTGTCATACCTAAAAAACCTTTAACAGATTTATTCGTCAATAAAGATACAATTGCTGTAATCATAGATACTCCTGCAGAAGGTCCATCTTTTGGAATTGCGCCAGCTGGAACATGAATATGTATATCATTAGTTTTATAAAAATTCTCACTAATACCAAATTTTTTCGCATTAGTTCTAACATAAGAAAATGCTGCCTGAGCTGATTCTTTCATAACATCACCTAATTTACCTGTCAACTTAAGCATACCTTTTCCTGGCATTTTGCAAGCTTCTATAAATAAAATATCACCACCAAATCCAGTCCAAGCCAAACCAACTACAACACCAGGCTTGCTTGCTCTTTCAGCTATATCTGAAAAGAATATTTCAGGACCAAGATATTCATGCACAACAGCAGGAGTAACAAGAACCTTCTTTTTTACTTTTGTTGCAATATCTTTAGCAGTTTTTCTACAAACATTAGCTATCTGTCTTTCAAGATTTCTGACACCTGCCTCTCTAGTGTAGGATTCAATCAATTTAGATAGAGATTCATCTTTAACTGAAATTTCACTTTTCTTTAACCCATGATTATCTATAGATTTTGGCAATAAATGTTTTTTTGCTATTTGTAATTTCTCATCATGTATGTACCCTGTGAATTCTAAGATTTCCATTCTATCTCTTAGAGGACCCGGAATTTGATCTACTCTATTAGCTGTTGTAATAAACATAATATTAGATAAATCAAAATCAACCTCAAGATAATGATCATTAAATGAAAAATTTTGTTCTGGATCAAGAACTTCTAATAACGCACTTGAAGGATCGCCTCTGAAGTCCATTCCAAGTTTATCAATCTCATCTAGTATGAATATAGGATTATTGGTACCAGCTTTTTTTAAACTTGAAATTATTCTTCCTGGCAATGCACCAATATAGGTTCTACGATGTCCTCTTATCTCTGCCTCATCACGTATACCTCCTAAAGATATACGTACAAATTCCCTACCCATAGATTTAGCAATTGATTTTCCAATTGATGTTTTTCCTGTTCCTGGAGGGCCAGCGA
>CAYVTK010000023.1:0-1158 GCA_964454465.1 uncultured bacterium
TTTAATAAACTAACATCTTTTAATTTTTTTAATATTAACTTAAACCTACAAAATAATTTTTTGACAAATAGAAGAATAAGATCTATCAATGGTGCAGATTTAGAAAATATAGATGCTGAAAATTATTTTCCTAAGGAAGATATTGTAGGCTATTTGGGTGGGTCAGATATAAAATTAGGAACAATGGGGACTTTCCCTATGCCTATGTTAAATTTTTCTTCTAAAAGTTTTTCAATTAATTCAAATATAAGATTTATTTCAAATTCTGAATTTTCTCCAGATATATTAGATATGGTTCTAGATGGAAATGAAATTGATAGGGAATATGATTTATCTATAAAACATGATGATATTTTGGTATGGGAACTATCATATACAAAAGCATTTAACATTGACAATATAGGATTGGGCCTTACTGTGAAATATTTAAAAGGTTTATTGTATTACTCTCTGGATCCTATTCAAGATTCATATATACAAACAACTCCAACAGAAATCAGTTCGCAGGGAAGATATCTTTTACGTCAAAACACACACGGTGAAGGTTTTGCTATTGATTTAGGAGCTGTAACAGAAAGAAATGAATCTGGATGGAAATTTGGTGTATCTGTAATTAATCTTTTTGGAAGTATGCAGTGGAACAAAAAAACAAAATCTGATGATATGTTTGAAGGATTTTATGATAGTTTGCCTTATGATGAGGACCAATCCTATTTGATAAATCTAGCTATTGATAACCTTACATTAGATGTTCTAAACGATGTTAATACAAGTGAAATTTATTCTGTTGATGGTGAAAAAGTATATGAGTATAGTTCTCAACCTATTGATATCGAAAGTTTTTTTGATGTAAATGAATATGATGTAGAATATTATTGTTCTAATGATGAGTGTGAATCTTACTTTGTAAATTCTGATATAAATAGTGACTTAGAAGCTAAGAAATACGATGTTTTAAAACTAGACTATCCAACAACTATGAGTTTTGGAGCTTCTAGAAAAATTAATAAAAATAAATCTGTTATTTTTGATTTATCTTCGGGTTTTGATGATAGTTTAGGTAATGTCAAAAAATGGAGACTTGCTTTTGGGTATATTTTTGGTAAAGATAAATTTCCTCTACGTATTGGAATGTCTTATGGAGGATATGATAATAAA
>CAYVTK010000023.1:1168-8103 GCA_964454465.1 uncultured bacterium
TTGAAATTAGGAAAAATTAATTTTGATGCAGGAATAGGATTAAAAGGTTCTTTTGATATTGATAAATCTAATGGTTTAGATTTTGGTTTTAATATGTATTGGATGGGAAATTAAGTTCTCGCCTTAAAGTAGATAAAACCTCCGATTGATAAAAATATAAAATTAACAAACCATACAGATAGCATAGGTGGTAGTATACTATTGTATCCTAAAGTTTTTCCGAATAATATAAGTACATAATACATAAAAATAACTATTATACTTAAGCCTATCCCTAAGGCATGACTGCTTCTAGGTTTTTGTATTGATAGAGCTAGCCCAAATATCACCATTATTAGAGGTATACATGCAAATGCTGTTTTGTAATATTTATTTACAAGCCATCGATTTGTACTTAATCCCTTATTATCAAGCTTTTTTATAAATGCATTTAATTCCCAGTAATCCATTTCTTCAGGCTTTACAAAATCTTTTTTGATGATTTCAGGGTTTACGTCATGTATTGATAAAATAGTATCTTTTAATGAACGAAAAATAAAATCATTTTTATTCCAGCTTCTAATTTTGCAGTTCTCTAAGTTCCAGGAATTTTCTTTTTCGTTCCAAATCATTTTTTTTGCATCTATCCTGTATATTAAATCTGCATTATTATATTTTTGGATTGACACATTATAACCTGTATTATTTTTATAATTAAATTTTTTAATTTCTAAAAAACCATTATTTAAATGATAATAAATATTATTTTTTCTACTTTTTATGTATTTTTTACTAAGAGGTTTTAATTTTTTGTCAATTTCATAACGTTTTTGTATTGATTTTACAACAATAGTATTTTCAAAAAAAAATAAGAAAAAGCAAAAAATAACACCTGAAATTAATATAGGCAATCCTATTCTCATGATGCTAACTCCAGAGGATTTAATTGCAGTAATTTCATTATTTTTTTGAAGACTCCCTAATGTGAAAATAGTAGAAATTAAAAGAGACATGGGCAATGCAATATTAATGAACCATGGTATTGTGTAAATATAATATAGTAATATTTCTCTACTTGTAAGATTGTATTGAATAAACTTATCTAGAAAATCAATAATGCTAACAATAAGAAAAATAACAATAAAGGCAGTAAGTGTGATGAGTAAGGAAAAGATAAATTTTTTAAATATGTATTGATCTAATATCTTCATCATGTTCTTTTGAAAATTAAGAATTAATTATTAAATATAAAAAAACTATGAATAATTATTAATATTTTTTTAAATTTCGATAATTAATTACTTTAATTCTATACGAGATATAGATAAGTAATTTTCCAATGTTCTATCTATGTCTCCACTGAATTATTATAAATAGTATGAATAAAATAAAAGCAAAATTATTAGATAGAGCACAGATGTCAAAAATTCTTACTAGGCTATCTCATGAAATTTCTGAAGACCAAAAGTGTTTAGATACTATTGCTATTATTGGCATTAGGACTAGAGGAGAGATTTTCGCAAAAAAGATTGTTGATAATATTTACAATTTCTATAAGAAAAATGTTGATTTTGGTATTTTAGACGTTACTTTTTACAGAGATGATTTCAGCGAAAATTTAGGATCCCCTAAAGTTGGCCCCTCAGATATAAGTTTTGATGTTAATAATAAAAATATAATTCTAATTGATGATGTCTTATATACAGGAAGAACAATTAGGGCCGCTATGGATGAATTATTTTCATTTGGAAGACCGGCATCCATAAAATTAGGTGTTTTAGTAGATAGGGGACACAGAGAGCTCCCTATAAAAGCCGATTATATTGGTAAGAACTTTCCAACTTCTAATAATGAGCATATTCATGTTCTAGTTGATGAAGTTGATGGCAAGGATGAAGTTAATTTGTTGAAATATTAAATGAAAAGAATAGAAACAAAACATTTATTAGGTTTAGAAAATATTTCTAAAAATGATATTGAAGAAATTATTGATGTAGGTTTTACATTTAGAGAGGTTTTAGATAGACCAATTAAAAAAGTCCCTGTTTTAAATGGTAAAAATATAGTAAATCTTTTTTTTGAGAATTCAACAAGAACAAAAATTTCCTTTGAGCTTGCAGAGAAGAGATTATCTGCTGATGTAACTAATTTTTCATCAAGTTCATCTAGTGTACAGAAAGGTGAAAGTTTAAAAGATACTATCCAAAATATACATATTATGAAAATGGACTGCGTTGTTATGAGACATCCTGTCCCAGGATCATGTTTGCAATTATCAAATTATGTTGATGTCCCTATAGTTAATGCTGGAGATGGGACGCATGAACATCCAACACAGGCATTATTAGATATTATGAGTATTAAGGAGAAATTTGGAAAGATTAAGGATTTAAATATTGGCATTGTTGGTGACATTTTACATAGCCGTGTTGCTCTATCAAATATTTTTGGTTTAATAAAGTTAGGAGCTAAGGTTAAAATATGTTCTCCACCCCATTTAATACAAAGGAATATTGAAGATTTGGGAGTTTCTATAACCTATGATATAGATGAACTGATAGATTGGGCAGATGCCATTAATGTCCTCCGAATACAAAGAGAAAGGATGGGAGTGGGGTTAATTCCATCTATTCGCGAGTATAGAAAATTTTTTGGTATTACTTATGATAGAATCCAAAAGCATAAAAAAGAAATTGTAATTATGCACCCTGGCCCAATTAATAGAGGGGTTGAAATTGATAGTGAAGTTGCAGATAGCGACCAGGCTATTATATTAGATCAAGTATTAAATGGTGTCGCTGTTAGAATGAGCGTGTTATATTTATTATTAGGAAGTAAAGATTTTGACTAGAAATATAAAAAAAATCAAAGGATATATTCTATTAAAAGGAGGGAGACTTTATGAACCTTTTTTATCTATTGATAAAATATGTGATATTCTAATAAAAAATGGCACTATCGTAAAAGTAGAGAAAAATATTTCCATAAAAGGAAAATGTAAGGTTATCAATTGTAAAAATAAAATAATTACAAATGGATTTATAGATTTACATGTTCATTTTAGAGAGCCAGGGTTTGAATTTAAAGAAACTATTCAGACAGGTTCATCCTCTGCTTTCTATGGTGGTTTTACAAGAGTATGTACTATGCCTAATACTAGTCCTGTTATTGATTCTCCCGAGCTCGTAAAATTTATTATAAATAAATCAAAAGAATTACCGGTTTATATCTATCCTATCGGAGCTATAACAAAAGGTCAAAAAGGTATGGAATTAGCAGAGATTGGTGAAATGGTTGAAGCTGGAGCTGTTGCAATTTCTGATGATGGTATTCCTCTAAAGAATTCTCAACTTTTACGTTTTGCATTAGAGTATGCTAAAAAATTTAATATTCCTGTTATCAATCATGCGGAAGATGATTGTTTAGTAAATCATGGTTTAGTACATGAAGGTAAAATGTCAACAAGGCTTGGTTTGTCTGGTAATCCTGATATTGCAGAGTCGACAATGGTTCATAGAGATTTATCAATATCTGAGTATGTTAAGGGGCGATTGCATATCCCCCATGTATCTTCATCTAAATCTTTAGAAATTATAAAAGATTTTAAAAAAAGAGGTGTTAATGTAACTGCAGAAGTTACTCCTCACCATTTATCATTAACTCATGAAATATTAGTTGATTATGACACTAATGCGAAAGTAGCTCCTCCTATTAGATCTTCAAATGATAGAAAAGCATTGATTAGAGGTATTAAAACAGGTTTAATTGACTGTATCGCTACAGACCATGCCCCTCATGCAATACAAGATAAAGATAGAGACTTTAAAAATGCTTCTTGTGGCATGATTGGATTAGAATCTGCATTTGGATTAGTAAATAAGACTTTATCCAGAGAGAAAGTTGACATTAATAATGTTATTGATTTATTTACAATTAATCCAAGTAAGGTCATAAATATTACTCCTAATCTAATTAAGAATGGAAATATTGCAGAATTAAATGTTATTGATCCTAAGTCTAAATGGATTTTTGATGAAAATTCAATACAGTCAAAATCACACAATTCTCCTCTTATAGGAAAAGAAATGCATGGTAGGGCAGTTGTTACAATCAATAAGGGCTATATTACTACGGTATCATAAATTGCACTTAGTTTTATATATTTCATTAAAAAACTTGACTTGATACCTTGTGTCCTCATAATTTAACGGGCTGTAATATTAATTGAATAAAATCTTTTTAATAAATGAAGACAGATTATATAAAAGCAAATGAAGTAGATAAAAAATGGTTTTTAGTTGATGCGGAGAATAAAACTTTAGGTAGATTATCATCTAAAGTTGCTCAAATTTTAAGAGGAAAAGGTAAAGTGAATTACACTCCTCATATGGATATGGGTGATTTTGTAATTATTGTCAATGCTGAAAAAATAAAGCTTTCAGGAAATAAAGAAACCAGTAAAGAATATTTCAAGCATACAAATTATCCTGGAGGAGCAAAACTTTCTTCCGTTAAATTAATGAGAAGTAAAAAGCCAGAGTTCTTATTAATTAACTCAGTTAAAGGTATGTTACCACATAATCGTTTAGGAAGAAAAATATTACAACATTTAAAAGTTTATACTGGGGATCAGCATCCTCATAAATCTCAAATGCCAACAAAATTGGAGTTATAATTTAAAATATGTCAGTAAAAAATATTTCAGTAGGTAGAAGGAAATCATCTGTTGCAAGAGTACGTTTTGTAAAAGGTAAAGGTAAAATTTTTGTTAATGATAGGGAGCCTCTGGAATATTTTAAAAGGCAGTCTCTTGTAATGGATCTTAAGCAACCGTTGAGCTTGGTTGATTTTGATAATAAAAGTGATATATATGTCAATGTTAGAGGTGGAGGATTAACAGGTCAAGCAGGTGCTGTGAGATTAGGTATAGCAAGAACTCTTCAAGCTGTGAATTCAGATTATAGAGCTATTCTAAAAAATGCTGGTATGTTAACTAGAGATTCAAGAATAGTTGAAAGAAAGAAATATGGTCAGCCAGGTGCAAGAAAGAAATTCCAATTCTCAAAACGTTAAATAATAAAATGGATGATATGAATATAGAAAAATTAATTGATTCTGGGGCGCATTATGGACACCCCATTAATAAATGGAACCCTAAATTTAAACCTTTTATCGTAGCAAAGAAAAATGGGATTTATATTATAAACCTTGAGTTAACTTTGCAATATCTAGATAAAGCATTAAAAGAATTATTAAAAATATCGAATAAGGGTGGAAATATTTTATTTATAGGAACAAAGTCTCAAGCAAAAGATATTGTTCAATCTTGTGCTGATAAATGCGGTATGTTTTATATTGTAGAAAGGTGGCTAGGTGGTACTTTGACAAATTTTTCAACTATAAAGAAGAGTATTAAAAGATTGGTTATGCTTGAAAAGGAATCTTCTCCTATCTATAAGGATAAAACAAAAAAAGAAAGAAATATGCTTACAAGAGAAAAACTTAAATTATCTGATTTACATAGAGGTATCAAAGATATGAAGCATCTTCCAAGTGCAGTTTTTGTTATTGATGCGATACATGAAAAAATTGCAGTCTCAGAGGCAAAATGTCTTGGTATCCCAACATTTGGTTTAGTTGATACAAATACAGATCCTTTTATCCTTGATTACCCCATACCTGCAAATGATGATTCGATTAAGACAATTCAATTGATTATGTCCTATATAACAGAAACAATTCATGATAGTATGGGTAGCACATCTAAAGTGGATAATAAAGAGGCACCGTCTGAAAATAATATAGAAGATTCTAATGATACTCTGAAAAACGAAGAAGTTTTAAATTCAAAAGAAGAAACTATAAAAGAATCTACCAATTCTCAAGATTAATTCAATTCTAAATAATTTCATATAACCCTTATTAAGGAGCTATAATTAATATGTCGATAAGTGCACAAGAAGTAAAAGAACTAAGAGATCGTTCAGGTGTTGGAATGATGGATTGTAAAAAAGCTTTAATAGAAGCTAATGGTGATATAGATAAAGCATTTGAAGTTTTAAGAAAAAATGGAATTGCAAAAGCACAGAAAAAAGCAGGTAGAGATGCAAAGGAAGGTAGTGTTGTGTCTTACATTCATCCAGGCGCAAAATTAGGTGTTTTATTAGAACTGAACTGTGAGACAGATTTTGTAGCTAACACAGATGATTTTAAAGATTTAGCTAATGATATTTGCATGCATATTGCTGCAACAGCTCCCATCTCTGTTAAAAGTGAAGATGTAGATAGCTCAATAGTAGATAAAGAAAAAGAAATTTATATTGATCAAGCTAAAAAGACTGGGAAACCAGATGCAATTATTGAAAAGATGGTTGAAGGTAGATTAAAGAAATTTTTTCAGGAAAATGTACTCCTAGAACAAAATTTTGTAAAAGATCCATCAAAAACAATAACTGACTTAATAACAGATAAAGTTTCTGTACTGGGTGAAAATATTGTTATTAATAGTTTTTCACGGTTTCAGATTGGAGAGAAATAATACTCCAACCTCCAAATGGATAAAAAAAAACTAAATTTTAATAGAATATTACTTAAGATAAGTGGAGAAGTACTCTCTGGTAGTAAAAAATTTGGTATTGATCCTACACTAACACAAAAAATTTCAAAAAAAATCAAACTTCTTCATGATTTAAATATACAAATAGGAATTGTCATTGGAGGAGGTAATATCTTTAGAGGGATGTCTGTTTCAGAACAAGGTATGGATAGAGTCCCCGCAGATTATTTAGGTATGATGGCAACCCTCATGAATTCTGTAGCTCTTCAATCAGAACTAGAAAAATTAGATTGTGATACTCGTGTGATGTCTGCTCTTAGTGTTACTCAATTAGCAGAACCTTATATTAGAAGAAAAGCAATTCGACATTTAGAAAAAAATAGAATTGTTATATTTGCAG
>CAYVTK010000024.1:0-7939 GCA_964454465.1 uncultured bacterium
AGTTGATGTACTATACCTAGAACAGCATAGCACTCTTCAACGTTATTAACGATAACTCTAATTGCAAATAAATCATATAATTCTGCAAACTTTTTACCTTGTGTTTCCATTTTTCTAAATATTGAATAGTAATGTTTTGCTCTGCCATAAACATCAGACTCTATTTTAAAATTTTTAAGTTCTACATTTATAGGAGCTATAAATTCATTAATATACTTATTACGAGTTTTATTTGTTGAATTAATCTTAGATTTAATATTTTTATACGCTTCTTTCTCCATTATTTCTAATATTGAATTTTCTAAATCAATTTTCAAACTATTCATTCCTAAACGATGAGCTAAGGGAGCATATACTTCCTTTGTTTCACTCGCAATTCTAATCTGTTTATCTTCAGGGAGATGTTTGAGGGTCCGCATATTATGTAATCTATCTGAGAACTTAATAATGATAACTCTAAGATCTTTTGCAACAGCTAAGAACATTTTAATTAAATTTTCGGCTTGCTTATGCTTATGATCTTTAAATTTTATCCCTGATAATTTTGAGACACCAAAAACAAGTTCACTTATATCTTTATTAAATTTTTCTTTGATTTGCTTTTTTGTAACATCTGTATCTTCAATCGTATCATGCAATAGACCTGCAATTAAAGTGTCAATATCCATATGCCATGATATCAACTGAATACAAACTTCAATGCAATGTTCAAAATATGGAACCCCAGATTTTCTTTTCTGTCCTTTATGTGCATCATCTCCAAATTGATATGCAGACCACAACAATGTGACATTATGTTCATTTAATGCATAATCATTATCTGAGAAAGCTTCTAATATCCTTTGGAATCCTATAGGATATTTAGAATTATAATTGGGTAAATATTTTTTGAGTGCATCTAGGACCATTATAAATTAAATTTATATTTTATGAAGGCATTTGATATTCTGAATGGACAAGTTCTAAATTGTCAAATCTTGCATATCTATCCATAAAAGAAACTTTCACAGTTCCTATTGGGCCATTCCTATGTTTAGAAATTATGATTTCACCTAAACCTGCATCTTCCTCAGAATTAGAATAAACATACTTTCTATATATAAACATAACAACATCCGCATCTTGTTCAATTGCACCACTTTCTCTTAAATCAGACATAATAGGTCTGTGGTCCGTTCTTGATTCAACTGCCCTAGAAAGCTGAGATAATGCAATAATTGGAATATCTAGCTCTTTAGCTAATGCCTTAAGTGATCTTGAAATATAAGATATTTCTTGTTGCCTGCTTTCGAGCCTATGGGCGGCATGTAATAATTGTATATAATCAATAAATAATATATCAATATCCTTCTCAGCTTTTAGCTGTCTAGCTTTAGCCCTAAGTTCCATAATATTTAAATCTGCTGAATCATCTATATAGAAACTTGTTTCAGATAATACTGATGCTGCTTCAGAAAGTTTTTTCCATTCATTCTTAGGTAATTTACCTGTCCTTACAAGATGACTATCTAATTTTGCTTCGGATGTTATTAGCCTTTCTACTAATTGTTTACTAGACATTTCCAAACTGAAAAAACCAACCTTCATATCATGGTCTATAGATATATTTCGGCTGAAATTTAAGGCTAATGCTGTTTTCCCCATTGAAGGTCTTCCTGCAAGAATGATTAAATCAGATTTTTGAAAGCCTGATAATAAATTATCTAATTCAAAAAAACTACTTCCAACTCCTGTTAATGCACCTTGTTTCCTATTTCCCCAATTATCAAGAACATCATGTAATATAGGTTCAATATTTTTAAATCTTTTATTATCTGCATCTTTAGATAATGAAAATAATGCCTGCTCAGCATTATCAAGTATTTCAGTTATATCTTCTTTGCTTTCATAGGCTTCTGTAGCAAGACTTCTAGAAACATTAATAATATTCCTTAGAATTGACTTTTCTTTAACTAATTTTGCATAATATTCAACATTATGCGCAGAAGGAGCTTTTTCAGTTAACCCTGTGATATAATATGCATCACCTACATCCTTTAATAATTTATTTTTCTTTAATTTCTCAATAATAGTTACGTAATCAATTTCATGATTTTTTTCAAATAGTGAGACCATATTATCATATATTAGTGCATTTGCTGTCTTGTAAAAATCATCTTTATTTAGGATTTGCATTGATTTTGCCATTGCTTCACCATCAATTAAAATACATCCTAATACAGCTTCTTCTGCTTCAAGTATATTTGGAGGAATTTTACCTATAATATTTTCATTTTGTTTTGCCATTAATATAATTATCTCTAATTAATTTAAAATCTTCCCAAGCATACTTTTTAAGATTAGGATTCCTCAATAAAGCTGCAGGATGATAAGTTACTAAAAAATCTATTCCTTCATAACTTAATTTTTTTTCTCTCAAATTTTTCAAACTTTCTTTTGTTTTTAAAAGAGTCATTGCAGATATTCTGCCCAAAGAAACTACAAGTTTAGGGCTAATAATCTCTAATTGTTTTTTTAGATATTGTTCACAAATTTCAATCTCAGATGGTAGAGGATCTCTATTTTCTGGAGGTCTACATTTTAAAACATTCAATATATAAACTTTCTCTCTAGACAAATTAATAGAATTTAACATTTTATCTAGAAGCTTGCCTGATCTACCTACAAAAGGCAATCCCTGTAAATCTTCTTCTTTACCTGGGGCTTCTCCAACAAACACAATATTTGCATTAGGGTCACCCATACCTAAAACTATTTTATTTCTAGATTTTCCTAAGGAGCATTTCATACAATTCCTTATTGAATCTAAATAGGCATCAAACTTAAGTCTATTGTTAGAATTCTTAGAAGGTTGTTCTTTTTCTATACTATTGAGGTAAATTTCATCACCGTATAATTCTTTATAAAGTGAAAAATAATTAACAAAATCATTTTTCATTTAAATCATCTATAGGTGTTTCTAACTCTTCTTCTGGATCACGCCATTCAAGTTCTTCATTCATAAATTCATTTGTAGATTGAGATATTGGTTTAGCAACATCATGATCTACATTTTCCAATAGTGCATCTAGCTGATCTGAATCTTCAATATCCTCTTCAATAGATAGCTCCTGGAAGCGATCATCTATAATTTGTCTTGCTCTAGAAGCAGCAATAATAATATTCTTATAAATTGAATCTGATTTTTTCAAAAATTCTTTAAGTTTAATTGCTTTAATATCCATTATTTTGTTAACTCCTTAATTTTCTTTTCAATTGCATTTGTTGTATTTTCAAAATTGTCATTAATAAAATGATGCATAAATTTTTCTTTATACTCCATTTCTAAGTTATATCTTTTAAGCCTTTGATTAATTAAAGTTTCAGATTGGCCATCTCTTTTTTTCAATCTACTAGCTAAAGCTTCTATTCGTTCTTCATTATCAAAACCCGGAGGTTCAATAAATATCGAAATAACATCTGATTCAAATTCTTCAATTATATTCATACTACCTTTAACATCAATGTCTAAAAGCATAATTTCATTGCTTTCTATTACCTTTTCGATAGGGTCTATTGGAGTAGCGTATCTATTACCATGAACAAATTCCCATTCTAAAAATTCACCAAAACTTTCTTTGTGCTCAAATTGTTTTAAAGTCATAAAATAATAATCTAAACCATCAACTTCATCACTTCTTTTTTCACGGGTAGTTGCTGAAATAGAAAATTTCCATTTTTTATTTCTTTTTAATAATTCCTTACATATTGATGTTTTCCCTGTCCCAGATGGAGCAGATAAAATAACTAATTTTCCTTTTTTCATAATATATTCTGTGCCTGTTCTCTAATTTTCTCTACATTATTCTTAATATCAACAACTATATGTTTAATTGATATACTGTCAACTTTAGATCCTATTGTATTCACCTCTCTATTTATTTCTTGCAATAAAAAATTTATTTTCTTACCTGTATTATTCTCTTTTAATATATAATCATATAGTAATTCCATATGTCCAGATAATCTTGAGAGCTCTTCATTTATATCTTTTTTTTCCATTATCAACCCAACTTCTTGATATAAACGATTCGTATCTAAAGTAGTATCAGGAATTATATTATTAATTTTACTCTTAATAATTTTTAATTCTTTCCTACTATTCGAGCTAGATAATCTAACAATTTTTTTTGAATCTCTATTGATTTTTTTTACTTTAGACAAAATATCTTTTTGTAATGTCTTACCATCCTTTTGTCTATGTTCTATTAATTCATCTATTGCCTCATTAACATATTTCAAAATATTTTTTTTATTAATAACACGTTTAATATTGTCTCTTGATTCAAAAAGGTCTGGTATTTTAAGTAAATAATCAAGACTAACATCATCATTAATCTTTGTTTCTTTTTTTAACTTATTAATCTGATTAATATGAATTTTAAGCTTATTTTTATTTAATTCAATGGACTGTAAATTATGACTATTCTCCTTTATATTAATAAGGATATAAAATTTCCCTCTAACACATCTTTTACGTATCAAGGCGATGATATCATTTTCATACTTATAAACAGAATCATGAAACTTTGTATGTATATCCAGATATCTACTATTAAGTGATTTTAATTCAATTATTAAATCAAAATTTGAATATTTTTTTTCAACTCTACCATATCCTGTCATACTTACAATCATTACTATCCCTATTAATCAATAAAAGCACTGATTTTAATATAAATAGATATATCTTTCCAAGAGTTATTGTATTTAATTTTTATTGAGAAAAATTATTTAGTTTTAAAATAAAACCTAGAATGTGATTGTTTCCTAATATATAGTCCATATTATCTCTATATGTATATTCTAAGCTTATATTTTGCAAATTAAAACCAACACCTAAATTTAAGCTCATATCACTAATATCTCTAAAACCCCAACGTAAAGAAAATTTATCTACTAATTTAAGTTCTGTCCCAAATATAAAATCTCGCGAGGTTCCATATTCAAAAAATAAACTCAAATTTTCTAAATTATATATACCAACACCAATATAGCCATTTAGATTATTCTTTTCAATGAAACCAGTTTCCCATTTTTTTACAGAAAATAAATCATCTATACCAATAGAAATAGTTATATTATTTAGTTTAAGTATTCCTCTCATATCCATACCATATCCAATAGCTGAAATATTTCCAATTTTATGCAATACAGGTTTAAAATTAATACCCATAATAAAATTATCAGTTAAAACTTTATTATAAGCTAATAATAAACCTGTCTGTTTATCTGAAAATAGAGATATCATATTATAATTAAGTTCTTCTAAATGAGGATAACCATCATTAAACCAAGCATCTTGAGTATTATAATTATCATAAATTTCTCTTCTTACAACCCCAAGCGATAAATTCATATTTTGGTTTGAATAAAGACAATATGCAATATGATAAGTAGCTAATAAACCATTAAAATCATTAATAGATAAAAATAAATTATTATCCTTATGATTTAATTTTGAAGGAGCATCAAATATACTATCAATATTATCTGTTGGCATATGAATTCCACCAATAGCATTATTTCTAGCACTTGATATAATATTATATATACCATCATTGTGATTATAAGAAAATAAAAATGAGAATAAAATTATCGCATAAATCATGATAGTTATTTAATTTTTTTCTTCAATATATTAAGTTTATTTAGAGCATCTAATGGTGTAATACTCTCTAAATCTATTTTTTTTAATTCATCAACTAAATCATTAGTTTCAGTAAATATATCTATCTGTTTTGCAGATTCTTTTTCTATAGAATTCACATCTTGTTTTTGTTGCATAAATTCAATTAGTAAATCGTTTGCTCTATTTAAAACATAAGGAGGAATTCCTGCCATTTTTGCAACATTAATCCCATAGCTTTTACTTGCTCCTCCTTCTTTAATTTTTCTTAAAAAAACGATGTCTCCGTCACATTCATCTACAGCAACATTCAAATTAAAAGCATCTGGGAGATCTTCAGCCAATATGATGAGCTCATGATAATGTGTTGCAAATAATGATTTAGCTTTAATTTTAATATTATTATGAAGATATTCAGTAATTGCCCAAGCTAATGATAGGCCATCATATGTAGAAGTCCCCCTGCCTATTTCATCTAATATAATTAAACTTTTAGCAGTTGCATTATTAAGTATATTAGCAGTCTCATTCATCTCAACCAAAAATGTAGATTCTCCACCAGCCAAATTATCACTAGCTCCAACCCTAGTAAATAATTGGTCTACAATGGACAAATGTGCTTCATCTGCAGGTACATATGAACCTATTTGACCCAATACTGTGATTAGTCCAACTTGTCTTAAAAATGTACTTTTTCCAGCCATATTGGGGCCTGTTATTATTGCAATTTGTCTTTTCTTATTATCTAATATGATATCATTAGTAATAAATTTTTCATTTAATGGTAATAATTTTTCAACAACAGGATGACGCGACTTCTTTAATTTAAATTTATTTGATTTTTGACTAATTACAGGTTTTTTATAATTATTATTTATTGCAGTTAAAGCATGAGATGTAATGACATCAAACTTTCCAATAATATTTGCATTATTCTGTATAAGATATACATATTTTAAAATATAAGTGATAATATCTGCATATATTTTATTTTCTATAATAACAATTTCATCAGATGAAGATAATATTTTATTTTCATATTCCTTTAATTCTTCAGTAAAATATCTCTCACTATTAGTTAGTGTTTGCTTTCTTATATAATTATCAGGGACCTTATCTACATGTGTTTTGGTTATATCAATATAATAACCAAAAACTTTATTATAACTAATCTTCAAACTTGAAATATTTGTAATTTTTTTCTGTTCTTCCTGATAATCGATTAGCCATTGATTTGCATTATTAGAAATTTTTCTTAATTTGTCTAAATCTTTTGAAATACCTGATTGAATAAATCCACCTTTATTTAATTTTACAGGTGGATTTGAAATAATATTTTTATTTATTTTATCACATATTTTTTGAATATTTCCTGTCTCTTTAAATAGCTTATGAATAATTTTATTTTTTGAAATACTTTTCTTAATGTTAAGTATAGAAAATAATGAATTAGATAAATCAATTAGATCTTTAGGATTAGATTTATTTGTAGAAATTTTAGATATCACTCTAGGGATATCGCACATTGACTGCAATTCATTAAAAATAGAATCATTATCAATATGATTTTTAATAAATTCATCAATTAATTTTAATCTATTATCAATTTTCTTCTTTGATAATAAAGGTGTTGCTAAATGTTGTTTTAAAAGACGTGATCCCATGGCAGTTGAAGTATTATCAATTACATCAACTAATGTTCCTTTATTCTCCTTTGAGGATAGTGACTCAAAAATTTCTAAATTTCTGATTGTTGAGGCATCAATACACATGCTATCACTACTTGCAATTTTAGATAATGCAGTAATGTGTTTTATTTTTCCAAAGTAATTCTCTTCAACATATATAAGAGCTGCACCAGATGCAATTACTCCTAAATCACTTTTATTAACTCCAAATCCTTTAAGAGATTTTGTAGAAAAATGATCTAATAGTTTATCATAACATAAAACGTTATCAGCAATCCAATTATGATATTTTGTAATTAATATATTATTACTAACTCTAGAATTAATTTGATTCAACTGGTTTTTAGGAATTATAATTTCAGTTGTATTATATTGATTGAGAACATTAGATAATTCTGAAATTTTATTCTCTCCTACAGAAAATTCTCCTGTTGAATAATCTAAAACTGCATATCCAAAATCATCTTGATGAAAAAAAATACTACATAAAAAATTATTTTCTTTATGGCTTAAATATTTCTCAGCAATTGCAGTCCCAGGGGATAAAACTTCAACAACTTCTCTTTTTACAATACCTTTTGCT
>CAYVTK010000025.1:0-571 GCA_964454465.1 uncultured bacterium
TTATAGCTAAAATAAATTCAATAACATAATGAGTGGTGCTGCTATAAATGAGATGCTGTCCTACGCCCTAGATGTAGGTGCTTCTGATTTACATTTGAGTGTAGGGTCTGTTCCAATGGTAAGAATTCATGGAGATATGAAAAAACTCCAATTGCCAATTCTTGATTTGGACAAGATGCTTGCTATAAAAAATGAAATTCTCAATACAAATCAAAAAAAACTTTTTGATGAGAGACTTGAGATTGATTTTTCAACAGCTTTAGAGGGGAAAGGTCGTTTTAGGGTTAATTTTTTCAACCAAATTAATGGCCTTTCTGCCGTTTTTAGGGCTATTCCTTCTGAAATTAAGTCTTGTGAAGAATTAGGGATTCCACCTATTATGAATCAACTATCTCTCAAAGAAAAAGGTCTTGTTCTATTAACAGGACCAACTGGAAGCGGTAAATCAACTACACTTGCAGCAATGATTGATCATATTAATGATAATAGACCTAAGCATATCATTACAATTGAAGACCCTGTTGAATATTTTCACTCTTCAAAAACATCCATGATTAACCAAAGAGAGCTT